>CAIYOY010000328.1 GCA_903927905.1 uncultured Verrucomicrobiales bacterium
AAAAGCGGCAGAGGACTGGCCGCAGTCCAAGACGCTTCGCGCGTAAGAGTGCTTTCAAAATGGCGAAGCTTTTGGACTGCGGCCAGTCCTCTGCCGCTTTTTAAACCATCTTTTTCCCCGCAAACTTTTTCACCGCCAACAACTTTTGTCCAGCCGCATGCAGCGTTTCTTCTTTCTTGGCGAAATGAAAACGGATGAAACGATGCTCCGGCTCGCGAAAGAAACTCGACCCCGGAACTCCAGCCACGCCGATTTCTTTGACAAACCATTCCGCCGCCGCAGTGTCGGTGGCGAAACCTAATGATGAAATATCCACCAACACGTAGTACGCGCCTTGCGGTTCAGAAAAGGGCAGGCCGGTCTGGCGTAGGTAACCGAGGAACACTTCTTTTTTCTTCGCGTAAAGATTGATCAAGCCCTGGTAGTAACTGGCCGGAAGTTCCAGCCCCGCCACAGCCGCTTCCTGGAGCGGAGCGGCGGCGCCAACGGTCAAAAAGTCATGGACTTTGCGCGCTTCAGCGATGATCCGTGGCGCGGCCATGACATAGCCCAATCGCCAGCCAGTGATGGAATAGGTTTTAGACAATGAATTGCAGGTGATGACGCGCTCCCATGCTCCGGGCAGGGCCGACGCATAGACATGTTGATGCGGCGGATAAACGATGTGTTCGTATGGTTCGTCCATGATGACGAAGGCGTCGTGTTGTTCCGCCAATTGCAAAATGTGCAGCAATTCTTCGCGCGTGAAAACTTTGCCGGTCGGATTAGACGGATTGCAGACGATGATGGCTTTGGGTTTGGACCGCGCAAAAGCCTGTTCCAATTCCGTGCGATCGTAATTAAATTCCGGCGCGCGCAACGGCACATAAACCGGCTCGGCCCCGGACAGGATCGCATCGGCCGCATAATTTTCGTAAAACGGCGAGAAGACGATCACGCGATCACCCGGATTGCAGGCGGTCATCATGGCCACCATCATGGCCTCGGTGCTGCCACAGGTCACGACGAGGTGCTGATCCGGGTCAATGGCCAGGCCGGTGCAAGCGTGAATTTTGCGGGCCAGCGCCTGACGAAATCGCGGCGCGCCCCAAGTGACGGCGTATTGATGGTTCGGGCCGCGCGTGGCGCGCTCCAAAGCGACGAGCAATTCTTCCGGTGGCTCAAAATCGGGAAATCCCTGGGCGAGATTGATGGCGCCATGCTTGGCGGCGAGCCGGCTCATGCCGCGAATGACGGATTCGGTGAAGGCGGCTAAACGGGTGGCGGTAACGGGCATATATGTTGCTGGAAATTAAGTTCGAGAGGCAATGACTGGCAATGAAATTCGAAATCCGAAACAAATCTCAAGGGCGGAAATTTTTAAAATGCCGGCAACCAGATTGAACAACTACCGTGGGCTGGCAGATTCAGGCAGTGGCACCGGCTTGAATTTGATCCCTTTCCACTTCGCCAAAATTTTCAGATAAAAATAAGGGTCCGGCCACGAAGACGACGGCTCGACGACCGTGGTCTCCGGCCATTCGTTGAAACTGGTGAGCAGGACAACATCGGCCTTGGCCTCGGTGGCGGCCCGCAAATAACCGCGCAAGGTTTGGCCCTTATCGCGAGGCATGATGAAATTGTCGGTGCGAAAGCCACTGTTATCGTGGCCCGGATGCACCGGAAGAAAAACTTTTTTGCCCGCAGCATGGGTCTCTTGCGCCAAGCGCGCATAGCTCGGCGCCAAGTCCTGGTAACTCCAGCGGCGTTCGATGCTGAAGGTCCCGTAAAAACCGATCATCGGAATTTCCGGGATTTTCAACCAGTCGGGCGGAAATTTGAGCCCGGTGTCGTTTGGGTTGCCCACCTTGTCCATCATCCAATAAATCGGCCCGACTTCCTTTTCAATGCCCTGCGTTAATTCCGCAAATGTTTCCGGGGTCAATTTCGGGGCAAAGGGCACTTGGTAAAGATAAACCACTGGTTTGCCCTCGAAGCGCAAGTAAGCGGGATTGTCTTTGACCCGGCGCAGCGTCTCGGACATTTGGTTGACAACGGGCTTCAGGTCGTCATGGAACTGGGCCAGTTCGCTGCAGATCGCGACTTTGAAACCTTCCGCTTGCGCCGTCGGTAGGATCACTTTTTCAAAAGAGATTCCACTAAGATGATTTTGGCCCCACCAGGAAACGAGAAAGGCATCTATGCCGGACGCTTTAGCGAGGCGGATGTGCCAGCGCACGACGGCAGAATTATCGCTGTCATAATAACCGATCAACGGCTGCGCGGTGGATTTGGGTTTCGGATTTTTTTCGGTGGCGGGATCGTCGCTCCATTGTTTCCAGCGACCATGCGGGCCGGTGGCGGTTTCGTACCAGGCATAATACATGGCCCAAAGGGCGGGCTTACTGGCGGCGGGCGCGTGGTCGGCCAGCAGGAGCGCTGATAAAATCAAAAGAAAAGTTTTGCTCAATCGCCTGTTGGACGGCGAGGAGGAACGGTTTCTTCACCGTCTTCGGCCAGTCTTTTACGACAAGACGTTGACGCGAAAATTACGGCTGCCCCTCTTCGGAAAGCTTGCGGTAGAGAGTGGCGACGCTGACACCCAAGAGTTCCGCCGCTTTTTCCTTGTCGCCGCCGGCTTGGGCCAGGGCGCGGTTGACATAAGAGGATTCCTGTTCGCGCATGAAATCTTTCAACGAACCAAGCGACTGAGACATGGCTTGCGCCGTTTGGACGGGAGAACTGGCGATCGGTCGGGCCGGACTCGTCCCTGTTTCAGCAGTGGGGGCCGGAATTTCAACTATCTCTTCCGAACCATCGTCTTTGGCCAGTTTATGCAAGGCCGGCGGCAGATCAAGGACCCGAATGGTCCCGCCTTCGCACAAGGCCGAAGCGCGTTCGATCGCGTTTTCCAATTCGCGGACGTTGCCCGGCCAGTCGTGCGCGCAAAGAACCTCGATGGCCTTGCGCGTGATCAAAAACGGTTTGCCGGTTCTGGGATCGGCTTTGCTTTTCAGAAAGTGCATGACCAACAGCGGAATGTCATCGCGCCGTTCCCGGAGGCTGGGCAAGGTGATGGGGATGACGTTCAGCCGGTAATAAAGATCTTCACGGAAACTGCCGTCCTTGATTTTCTTTTCCAACGGCTCGTTGGTGGCGGCCAGGACGCGAACGTTGACGTTGACCGCCACATTGTCACCGACGCGGCGAACTTCTTTTTCCTGCAAGACGCGCAAGAGACGGCTTTGCAGAACCGGCGGCATGGAGCCGATTTCATCGAGGAAAATCGTCCCGCCATCGGCTTCCTGGAACAGGCCTTTTTTGTCGTTGATCGCGCCGGTGAAAGCACCTTTGCGATGACCGAAGAGTTCCGATTCAAGCAAATTTTCCGGGAGCGCACTGCAATTGATCGGGATGAACGGGGCGAATTGGCGGCGGCTGTTGAAGTGAAGGGCGCGCGCGACCAATTCCTTGCCGGTGCCGCTTTCGCCGAGGATCAAAATCGTGCTGTCGGTGTCGGCGACGCGCTCGACCATTTTAAACATCTGCTGCATCTGCGGCGAGTTGCCGATGATCTGGTTGAACTGGTATTTGGTCTTGAGCTGCTTGCGCAGATAAAAATTTTCCGAGATGGCGTTGTTGTAGGACAAGGCCCGTTGTATGCAGAGACGAAGGTCGTCCACCTTGAAAGGTTTTTCGAGGTAATCGAACGCCCCCTTTTTCATGGCTTCGACAGCGGTTTCAATGGTGGCAAAACCGGTGATGACGATGACCGTGGCGGGCGGAGTCAGATTGCGGGCTTTGGCCAGGATATCAAGGCCGTGGGCGCGGGTTTTATCGAGGTAAAGATCGGTGATGACGAGTTCGGGAACCTGGGATTCCAGGGTTTCCATGGCGGCGTTAAAATTGCTGAAAGGAAAGACTTCGTGCCCTTCCTTGCGAAGAAGCTCCGTCACCATCTGAACCATGGTTACTTCGTCGTCAATCAACAGAACTTTTGCCATGAGAGGAAGGTAATCGAAGGAGGGGCGAGCGGCAAGGCTGGAAGTGCGACGGGGATTAGGAGTGCGCCCGTCCTCGGGCGCACTCCGGGGCAAGGAAGAAAAACAAGCTGTTCCCTATGGGCGGGAGATTGAGCTGCTGGTGATTGAAAAGGCGAAATAATAAAAAAGTGTCCCCTTTTTGCTTCGGCCCACATTTAATGGGTAGATGCAGGACATGGATGACATTGAATTGCTGCGGCAATATGCCGAACACGACTCGGAAGAGGCGTTCACCGTTTTGGTGCAACGGCACGTCAATCTGGTTTATTCCATCGCTTTTCGCCACGTCGCCAACGCCCATCGCGCGGAGGAGATCACGCAAGCCGTATTTGTCATCCTGGCGAGGAAAGCGCGGAAGTTGCGCCCCGGCACGGTGCTGTCCGGCTGGCTGTATCACACGGCGCGTTTGACGGCGGCCAACGCGCAACGCAGCGAAATCCAACGCACCCGCCGTGAACAGGAGGCTTACTTGCAATCCACCATCACCGAAAATGAATCCGATGCCTGGACGCAGATCGGCCCGTGGCTCGACCATGCGATGGCTGGTTTGAATGAGAAAGATCGCAATGCCATTGTGCTGCGGTTTTTCGAGGGGCGAAATCTGCGCGAGGTGGGGACGGCCATCGGGGCCAGCGAGGAAGCGGCCAAAAAACGGGTGACCCGGGCGCTGGAACGATTGCGCCATTTTTTCAGCAAACGTGGAATTACTTTAACCGCCGCCGGATTGGCCGCAGCGGTTTCGGCAAACTCCATTCAGGCCGCCCCTGCCGGGCTGGCTATATCAGCAGTGGCTGCCGCCAAAGGGTCGGCGGCCACAGCTTCAACCTTAACCCTCGTAAAAGGAGCATTGAAAGTTATGGCTTGGACAAAATTGAAAATAGCAGCGGTGGTCGGTGTGGCGGTGATTTTAACGGCCAGCACGACCACGGTCATCATCAAAAAATCGCTGGATGACCGCGGTGACGCAGATCAACTGATGAAGGAGGGCTGGGAAATGTTGCAATCGGGTCACAGAAGCGAAGCGGTTGCCAAGTTTGATCGGGCCGTGAAGCTGGATCCAAAAAATCCCGATGCCTGGAATGGGCGTGGCTGGGTGTCGTTTAATTCCGGTCGTCCACAGGAGGCGGAACAGGCGTTTCAAAAGGTTTTGGCGTTGAATCCAACTCATCCGGCGGCGTTGAACGGGATGGGCCAATTGTATTTGGCGAAGAAGGATTATGAGCAGGCGGAGTCGTGGTTGTTGAAGGCGGCACCGCAGGCGTCGGCGGCGTGGTTTGGATTGGCGCGGATTTATTTGGTGCAGGGAAAATTTGATCAAGCAGAGGAATGGGCGCAGAAGCTGGTGGATTCGGGAGACATGAACGACATGGCCAAGCAGATGCTGGAAGCGGCCAAGAAGAAGGAGTTGACGGGGAAATTGCGGCAGATGCTGGAACCAAAGTAGGGCAATTGTTTTACCCGCTTTAAAATAGATTGTCGGATTGTCGCGGGGGCGGACAATTATAGGTGAATGCGCCATGGAATGAAGCGGAGCGCGAGTCTGTGACTCGCAGCACGTTGAACTTGCGACGCGCTGATAAATTGGAAGTCTTCTGGTTTATCCACCTGCTGCGGTTCACAGAACCGCGCTCCGAAGAGGTCGCTTTATTCCATTTCCAAAGTGATGGAATTGGTCGCGCCCACGAGTTGTAAAACCACGGAATCGGCGAGGACATCGAGGCATTTCAGGGTCACACGCAGGCCATTGAGACGCAAGGTGGCAATTTCACCTTTGGCCACGGTCACACCGTCGTTGAGAATGGCCAGCCGGCTGCCGCGTTTGGTGAACATGCCTTTGAGCTTGAGGGTATCGGGCTTGGCCACCGAGGAAGCACTCGCGGCCGGAAGCGGTCGGGGGGCTGACGAAACTGGCATGGGTTTTTTGACCGCAGCCGGGGTTTCGTCAAAGGTCCGGGTGGCGCCGTTTTTGACCCAGTCAAGAATATAATAAAAGCCGTGCTGGCGTTCGACTTCGATCAGGTCATGGATGCGGCCATGGGTGTAGGTGTTGGTGAGAATCTGCCGTTGTTGAAAAACATCCTGCTCCGCTTGGGCGACTTTATAGGCCAGCAATTCGCAGATGCCCTCAACGGTGTTTTTTTCGATCTGGCGGGAACCGATGTTTTCATTGATCCAAAGATGCATGTATTCGTGCGCGCTGGTGGTGATGACCGCTCGTTTTAGCTGACCGCTCAACAGGCAAACATAGTGAATTGTCGGGCTTCTTTTGGAAAAGCCCAGAGTGTGGCCACCGTCCGCTTTTTCCGCCATATCAATCATATCCACCAGTTGGACGGTGATGCCGGGTTGTTTGAGCCCGAAATCTATGCCGGCCACGTTGCGGGCCTGGCGAGTGCCGGTTTCAAAAATCTGCCGGGCGGTTTCCAGATCCAGCACCACATCGGCGGCTTCCCGCCGGCAGATTTTCCGGCCGTCACCGGTTTCGACGAATCCTTCCCGCACCGGCAGGCCGCAGAGGGAACAGGAGATTTTAGTCTTGTTGCATTCCTCACAAAGGTAGAGGTACGTCCCCACGGGGACTTGACCGGTGGGATCCGCTTCTTTTTGCAGGCGCGTTTGGTCGGGATGAATGACCCCGGTTTCAATATAATACTCAGCCAGAGCCGTGGCGGGTTTGAGCAGCCAAACCGAAGCGCCTTCGGGCAGACTTTTATCGCAGCCCGCGCAACGGCGGAGCGGAGCCGCCCAAACCACGGCGCAGGAGATGAACAGCAACCAACAGGTTAAAATGATTTTTCTGATGGGCATGACCATATCGCTGCCGGCAGTTTATCCTTCCGCAGGGCAATGGTCAATGCGTTCAACACCGCCGTTTCTCTTCATTTTCCCAATTCGCGAATGTAAATATTTTTGAACCAGAGCGGGTCTTTGTGGTTTTGCAGTTCGATCTGGCCCAGCGGATATAGCGGCGAACCCCGGGCGACGGAATTTTCCATAGTCACGTTATGAACGACCAGTTCGTCATTCAGATAAACGGTCACTTTGTCGCCCGTCATGAGGATGCGGAATTTGTTCCATTCACCAATGGGGTTGTCGGCGCGGTGCGTTGGAATGTTGGCGTTGCCTTTCAATAGATTGTTATGCAGCCCACCGGAGCCGACGCTGTGATCGCGTTTGCCATTTTTACTGTTGGGGTCCCAGATCTGCACTTGCGGGCAGCCGCGCAAATAAATCCCACTGTCGCCATCGGCCGTGATTTTCCAGTCCACCCACATCTCAAAATTACCGTAATCCCGGCTGGTGCAAAGATTATCGCCGTGACCGTCGTAGTTGAGCAGGCCATCGACGGCGTGCCAGTGGTCGCGCATCCGTTGGTCTGCCTTTTTTTGGGCGGCGGCTAATTCGCCCGGCGACATCTGCGCGCGTTTGGCCGGATTGCCGACCAGCCCTTTCCAGCCGTTCAGATCTTTGCCGTTGAACAAAGCCTTGAAACCGGGCGGCGGCGTGTTGTCGGGGTGCGAAACCGGCAGTTCCTTCACGCGCAGATTACGAAACTCAACGTAATCATCATGTCCCAGAAATCCGATGTGCCCGCGTGGACGAAGCATCCCGGGGTGATGTTGCAATTTTTCCGAATTGGTGACCGAGTTCAAATCAGCGTCCGTGATGACGTTGCCATTTAAGACGACTTTGACGTGGCGGCCTTGCGCGGTGATTTCTTCGGTGTTCCATTCACCGGGCGGTTTTTGCGAACCGACTTTGGGCGCGAAAACATCATACACCGCGCCGTGATGCTGCTCGGGTCGGAGCGGGCCGTATTTGGTGACGTTATCGTCAAGCACTTGAATTTCCATGCCCATGTAAGCGGCGTCGCCCTCGTAGGGAGCGCGGATGCCGATGCCATTGTTTGAGCCAGGTTCCAGTTTGAATTCAAAGCGCAGGATAAAATCTTCGTATTCTTTTTCCGTGAAAAGATTGCCGCCACCGTGATGTGCGCAAAAGATCACGCCATTGGTCACGCCATAGCCGGGACCGTTGCGCCCCATCAATTTCCAACCGTTCAGCGTTTGGCCGTCGAAGATGGGGACGAAACCGGGTTCAACTTCCGCACGGACCAGAAAGCTTGCAGCAAAGAAAAGGAGACCAAGAAATTTCGTGCGCATAATTTTATTCTACCAAACCTGGATGGAATCTGACTCGAAGATTTTTTCGACAAGGGCTTTGTAATCCGAATCGGGTTTCGTCAAATCCACCACTTCAATTTTATTTTCCGGTTTTGTTTTTTGGGCGGAAATGATCTGAGCGGCGAGAGCATCGTCGGGCTTGGTTAAGATGTGAAGTAGCGCGGGCATAATCAGAAACGAATAACGTAGGTTTGTTGCGCGGCCAACTCGGCGAGTTCGGCGTCGGTGATCTCCTGGTATTTCATGGGCGACTCGCCAATGTCCGCGAGCAGCGGTGCGCCTTTCTGCACGTAGATGGGACGGCCAAATTCACCGACAATTGGGAAATAACGGACGTAATTATCTTCATCCACCAATTCATCCGCGTATTCGCTCAAAGCCAGAACCGCAGCATCGCGCAGATAGACGGTGATGTCGGTTTTCTTCCAGGCTCCAACCCCGGCGGCGATGCGGATGGCTTCCGCTGGACGCGGGCTTTTTCGCGGGTCGCCGGTGACAATAAAAAGGGTGCGCGGATTCATGGCGTTAATTAAAACTCAGGAACCGGTCCGTCCCCGCCATGATGTCGCTGACCACGGTCAACCCGGCAAATGTCGCTTTCTCGCTCAAGGGAAAATTGCGCCGATGTGCCCCGTAAGCGCAGGCGTATAATTTTAAACCGCGCGCTTTCAAAGCTTGAAGCTGGGGGTCATCCACTCCGGGCACGGCGGCATCAATGCAATAGATATAGACGTCCACCCCTTCGGCCAGCGCCGCTTCCGCCAGGCGCACGCCGTGGCTGAAACCCGGTTCATCGGGTTTGGCGGAAATCAACAACCCCAGTTTTTTGCCGTGCAGCGACATATAATGAGAGGGTACGGAACCGGTTCGTTGGTGACAAGGAAAAGCTCCCGATTCCCATCAAGCTTTTCGTCTTTACGCCGGAATTTTTTCGCTTATGCTGAGCGAAATGCTGCCGTTGGAATCAAATAAAGTCTTTAAAGATTTGCCGGCCTCGGAATTGGCTGCCTTGCGCCAGGTGACGCAGGAAAAGACTTACGCCCCCAATCAAGCCATCTTCAAAGAAGGCGATCCGGGCGACGGCATGTACATCGTCAAAAGCGGCCTGGTCCATATCTCGGCGGCCGGTTCCGGCGGCGATTTGCGCGTTCTCTCCAAGCTTGGTCCGGGTGAACTTTTTGGCGAAATGGCGGTCATTGACCACGATCCACGTTCCGCCTCGGCCACAGCGGCTGAGGAAACCACTGTTTACTTTGTCGCCCGCAATGATTTTCTCGAGATGCTCACCCGCACGCCTCGCCTTTCCATGGGCCTGGTCCGCGAAATCAGCAAACGCCTGCGTGATTTCAACCACCAATACATCCGCGAAGTCCTCGAATCCGAACGCTTGGCCCTCGTTGGCCGGTTTGCCAGTTCCATCGTTCACGATTTAAAAAACCCGCTCAACATCATCGGCATCTCCGCCGACATGGCCTGCATGCCTACCGCCACGCCGGATTCGCGCCAGGTTTCCAAGGTCCGCATCCGCAAACAGGTCGAGCGCATCAGCAACATGGTCAACGAACTGCTCGAATTTTCCCGCGGTTCCAACACCTCCTTCGTCCTGGCGCGAGTGGCCTACGACAATTTTGTCCAGCAGCTCGTCGAAGAAATTCAAGCGGAAGTCGTGGTCAAGGCTGTGACCATCGAATACGAAAACATGCCCCCTGCTCTCAAGGTGCAGATCAATCCGCAGCGTCTTTCCCGCGTTTTCCATAATTTGATCCACAACGCCACCGACGCCATGCCTTCGGGCGGTAAGATCAAAATCCGTTTCAAAGTCACCGATCAGGAAATCGTCACCGAAATCGAAGACTCCGGTCCCGGTATCGCTCCGGAAATCGCCGATCGTCTGTTTGAAGCCTTCGCCACTTATGGCAAAGCCAACGGCACCGGTCTCGGCCTTTCCATCTGCAAAAAAATTGTCGGCGACCACAAGGGCCGGATTTATTCCATGAATTCCACCACCGGCGGCGGCGCGATCTTCGGCTTCACGCTTCCGGTTCAGCCGGAATAAACCGCGCCATTACATGTAGCGTCGGGCGTCTTGCCGGACGTAGAGGGCGTGCGTCCCGCCGCCCGGAATGGCGTTATACTATCCAAGAGGCATCAATCAGAAAACACGTTGCGGGTGGCGAGTTGCGCCTTCGCAATCCAGCGGATTGCGGATTGCGGATTGCGCCAACTTCTCCCATAGTTCCAACTGAGTCGTGGCATGAATCGCATTCGCTTATTACCGGAGCACGTCGCCAACCAAATCGCCGCCGGCGAAGTGGTGGAACGCCCCGCCAGCGTGGTCAAGGAACTGGTCGAAAATTCCCTCGACGCCCAAGCCGCCCGGCTCACCATAGAAATCCAGGCCGGCGGCCGCAGCCTCATCCGCGTGACCGATGACGGCTTCGGCATGAGCCGCGATGACGCACTGCTTTGCCTCGAACGTCATGCCACCAGCAAAATCCAGCGGGCGGAAGATTTAAGCGCCATCGCCACCATGGGGTTTCGCGGGGAAGCATTGCCCAGCATCGCCAGCGTCAGCCGCTTCACTCTGACCACGCGCGAACGCGAAAGCGATTCACCGGTCGGCTCGCAAATCATCATTAACGGCGGGAAAATTGTTTCTGTCAAAGACGCCGGCAGCGCCACCGGCACCAGCGTGGAAGTGCGCCAGATATTTTTCAACCTGCCTGCTCGCCGGAAATTTCTGCGCAGTGAAGAAACCGAGTCCTCTCACATCCAGCATTACCTGACTCTCGCCGCCCTAGCCTATCCAGCGGTGGCGTTTGAATTTATCAAAGACGCCCGCACCGTCTGGCAACTGCCCGCAGTCAAAAACGGCGATTCCTCCGCTGCCGTGCGCGAACGCCTCCGCGCCCTCTACGGCACCGAACAAAAATTATTGGCCGTGGAGTTCACCGGCGAACTCCCCGCCGTCCGTGATGAGCACCCCGAGGAATCAGCCGACACCGCTTCCGGTTCGTCCTTTCGCGTCTGGGGTTTCATCGGCGCGCCCGGCGTTTCGCGTTCCACGCGGGAAGAACAACATGTTTTCGTCAATCGCCGTCCGGTGGATAATCGCGGGATTAATTTCGCGCTGATGGAAGGTTATCACACCGCCTTGATGAAAGGCCGTTATCCGGTCTGTTGTTTATTCGTCGAAGTGGACCCGGCGGAAGTAGATGTCAACATTCACCCCTCGAAACGTGAAATAAAATTCCATCGCGAACGCGCCGTGCGTCAGTTACTTGCCCAGGCCATTCGCGAAACGTTGCTGAAATTTCATACCCCGGCCCAACCCACGCCTGTTTCGACCGAAATCAAAACAGTTCCATCATTGCAGTTGGACGCCCCAACTGTTCCGCCGCCACCAAAACCAACCGCCGCCGATCTTCCCAATTTTCCAAGACTCACAAAGCCGCTACCCAACTGGCCCAACCCAACGCCAGCAGTTCAACCGCCTTCATCCACCCAGGCGGCTCCATCGCAATCACTCTCCACTCCTCACTCTCCACTCCCCACTTCCCCCGTTCCCCTGCTCCACGTCCCGCTCCGTTTGGTCGGAGTCATCGGCAAACTCTACGTCGTGCTGGAATCGGATCGCGGATTGGTTTTGTTGGACCAGCACGCCGCGCATGAACGGATACTTTTCGAACAAATGCTTCGCCGCATGGAAAAACAGGAAGCCGCGCCTTCGCAACGATTGTTGTTGCCGGAAACCGTGGAATTACCCGCGCGCGAGGCCCATTTCCTGCGCGAACAATTACCGACGCTGACCCGGCTGGGCGTCGGCCTGAGCGAATTTGGCGAACGCACCTTCCTTCTTGATGCTCTCCCGCCTTTTGTCAAAGTCGCCGAACCCCGCAAATTCGTCATGGAACTGGTGGATGAATTAAAAGCCGCCGGTCAAAGCGTCAACAGCCTGCGCCTGGGCGAACACACCATCGCCAAAACCGTCTGCCGCCATTCGGTCAAAGCCAACGATCCCCTGGCCGGTCCCGAATTGGAAAATCTGGTCGAAGATCTGCGTCACTGCTCCATGCCGTACACCTGTCCGCACGGACGGCCAACGTTGATCGAGATGAACTTTCGGGAATTGGAAAAGAAATTCGGGCGGGCGCAGTAAAAATCAACTGACTTTACCGGCGTGGATGTTAAACTATTGCCATGAAACAAACTCCAACGCTTAAGCAACAACGCCAATGGATGGAGCAATGGCGCCATGCGGCGGTGGCGTTGACTGAGGTCAAGCGCGATGAACTGGCCAATATGACCGACGAGCAGGCCTGGCAGAAGAGTGATCGGTTGCTTTCTCTCGCTCCCTTTTATCGTCGGCGCACCCGCACCTCCGGGCTGGTGAAGCAGCAGGCCTTGTTTCATAAACACCGCACGAAATGAACGGGGTCTATCAAGCCGCCCTGCAATTGCAGGAAGTCTGCCAAAAAAGCGGCTGGAGCTTCTGTTTTATCGGCGGCTTGGCGGTGCAACGCTGGGGTGAACCCAGGCTGACGGACGATGCCGACATCACCCTCTTGACCGGCTTCGGTGGGGAAGAAAAATATATTGCGCGTCTCCTGAAAAGCTTTTCCCCGCGCCGGGCGGACGCTGTGGAGTTTGCCTTGCGCTACCGCGTTCTGCTTCTGGAAAACAGCGAAGGTGTGGGCCTGGATATTGCCCTGGGCGCGCTTCCTTTTGAAACAAACGCTGTAAAACGAGCTTCCCCTTTTCACTTTCCCACCGGACAGTCGTTGATTACTTGCAGCGCAGAAGACCTGATCGTGCACAAGGCTTTCGCCAACCGCGAGGTGGATTGGATGGATATTGGACACATTCTTTCGCGCCAACGTGGGAAATTGAATCTGGCTCAAATTCGTAGCGAGCTGACCCCTTTGCTGGAATTAAAGGAACAACCGGAAATTGCCCGGCACCTTGAGCAATTGATTAAACATCATGCTGGCCGGTTCACCCGCATCAAGCCTGCAAAACCGAAAAACAAAAATGCGGGCGGCAAAAGTAATTTGGGCGGGCGTAATTAACGCCAGTTTTCGATGCCATTGCTCTTGACGGAATTCGCGGAAATGCAACATTCTTACCTGTTGTTTTTAGGCCAAACCAGTGTCCAGATTCACCACCATTCTAAAATGTGCGCTTTGCGTTGCACTGCTCCTTCCCATCCTCGGGCGGGCGGATGATGCTTTGGTCGCGGGGCCTTTGTTTTCGGAATTTGATTTGACACTCGATATCGGCCACCGCACCGAAGCCGTCGGCCCGCTCTACTATTCCCAGCACGCCGACACTGTGGAACAATGGGCGTTGCCGCCGTTCTATTCCTGGACGCATGATGCCTCGCTGGAATTGACCGAGGTGGATTCGCTCTATCCGTTGTTCACCTACCGCCGTTATGGCGGAGAGTATCGGGTGCAATTTTTCCAGCTTTATTCCCATGCCGGCGGGATGACGCAGGAGGACAAGTTGCGCAAGCGCTTCACCCTTTTTCCATTTTACTTCCAGCAACGGTCGCCGGAGCCGGACCATAATTACACGGCGATGATGCCGTTTTACGGGCATTTGCAGGGCCGCCTGTTTCGCGATGACATCCGCTTCATCATGTTCCCGGCGTACTCGGTCACCCATAAAAAAGACGTGGTCACGACCAATTATTTTTACCCCTTTGTCCACAAGCGGCACGGCGATCAATTGAGCGGCTGGCAAGTCTGGCCCATCGTTGGCGCGGAACACAAAGGCGTCACCTACAAGACCAATACCGTGGATGAAACCGAAATCATTCCCGGGCATGAGAAGCTTTTTGTGCTTTGGCCGTTTTTCTTCAAGGACCAACTCGGCCTCGGCACGCCAAAACCCGAGCAACATCTGGCCATCATTCCATTTTACAGTTCGATGCACACGCCGGTGCGGGATTCCGTGTCTTATGGCTGGCCATTCGGTTTCACCTCCACCGATGATCGCGAGAAAAAATACATCGAACACGATCTCTTCTGGCCGCTCTATGTCTTCGCCCACGGCGAAGGCAAGACGGAGACCCGGATCTGGCCGTTTTACAGCCAGGCCAAGAATGAATTTCTCGAAAGTGATTTTTATATGTGGCCGATCTACAAATACAACCGGGTGCACTCTGACCCGCTGGACCGCGAACGCACACGCATCCTTTTCTTCCTGTATTCCGACGCCCGGGAAAAAAACACGCAGACAAAAAAGGAATTGCGCCGCATCGCCTTCTGGCCGTTTTACACTTATTACCACGACATGACCGGCAACGAACGCTTCCAAGCCCTCGCGCTGCTGGAACCGATCCTGCCCAACAGCAAAAGTGTCCTGCGCGATTATTCGCCGCTCTGGGCCCTTTGGCGAAATGAGAAAAACGGGAAAAATGGCGACACCAGCCAATCTTTGCTCTGGAATCTTTACCAACATCAGACCACGCCTGAGGTCAAAAAAACCTCGCTCTTGTTCGGTCTTTTTCAGTATCAATCTTCCCCGGCTGGTCATCAGTTGAAATTACTGTATATTCCAGTTGGTAAAAAACCCGCGCCTGAAGCCGCGCACAAGCCCTGAGATGTATAAAAATATCGGTGAAATCTTAATCATGTTCTGGCAGACGGTCCGCGCCCTGCCGCTGATGTGGCATCATCGCAAGAAGGTGGTGCAGCAATTCTTCGAGATCGGCAACACCAGCCTGCTCATGGTCTGCATCCTTTCGATGTTCATCGGCGGCGTGATCGCCCTGCAAACCGGCCCGGTGTTGGTGGAACGCGGCTTGTCCTACGTGCTTGGCGGCATGATCGGCCTTTCCATGTGCAAAGAATTTGCCCCGGTGATGATGGCCATCCTGATGGCCGGGCGCGTCGGCTCGGCCATGTCGGCGGAAATTGGTTCCATGCGCGTCTATCAGGAAATTGACGCATTAAAGACGATGAATATCAGCCCGATCAATTATCTGGTTTTGCCGCGCATGGTCGCGATCACCGTGGCCCTGCCGGCCCTGGTTCTATTTTCCGTGCCAGTGGGCTGGCTGGGTGGCGCGCTGGTTTCCGCCTACAACCAACGCATCTCCGTCGGTTTCAGTTCCTTCTTCAGCGATTTGCAGCAAGTTGTCGAATTAAAAGACGTCATCAATGGCCTGATTAAATCCGTCGTCTTCGCCGTGGTCATCGGCCTGATTTCCTGCCATCAAGGTTTGAGCACCTCTGGCGGCCCGCGCGGGATCGGGCGCAGCGTCACCAAAGCCGTGGTCAACTCCATCGTCATGATCATCATCCTGGATTACTTCGTGACCGGCGTCCTGCTTATTTTCGAAAAATGAGTGACCATCCCAAAAATTCAACCAAGTCGGCCGAAAACATTTCGGTCAAGGTCACTGATTTGCACAAGAGCTTCAATCATCACGAAGTGCTCAAGGGCGTCAGCTTCGAAGTCAAACCGGGCGAGGTCTTCGTCATCATGGGACCGAGCGGCAGCGGCAAAAGCGTGTTGCTTCGGCACATCATCGGCCTCGAAACTCCCGACGCCGGCAAAATCTCCATCCAGGGACAATCCATCGAAGATCCGGCGGTGCTCGGGCAATACCGCCTGGCCATGGTCTTTCAATCCGCCGCCCTGCTCAAGTCCCTGACCGTCGGGGAAAATGTCGGCCTTTATTTGACTGAACACGAGTCCAAGCCCCCGGCGGAAATCGACCGCATCGTCACCCAAACCCTGGAAACAGTCGGCCTGAAAGGCCTGGCGGACCGCTCGCCCAGCGAACTTTCCGGCGGCATGCAAAAGCGCGTCGCCATCGCCCGCGCTTTGGTCGTCGAACCCCAATTGGTGCTGTTCGATGAACCCACTTCCGAATTGGACCCGCTCATGTCGGTGACCATCGGCGAGGAGATTCGCAAGCTCAACCAGCGCACCCACGCCACCACCATCGTGGTGACGCACGATCGCGACCTCGCTTTCGGTTTGGCCAATCGCATGGCCATGATCGCCGATGGCCAAATCCTTTTTATCGGCACCCCCGATGAAGTCAAACGGAACACCGATCCGCAAATTCAAAAATTCATCAACGCAGAACTGAACTCCAAACCCAAGGCCAAGCCATGAAAGAATCACTCGAAAGCAAACTGGGACTGTTTTTTGTCTTCACCGTCCTCGCCGCGCTGGTCATCCTGCAACTGCTGGGCGGATTCAACTTTTTCTCCAAGGGCTACCACGTCTCCGCCCTCTTCAAAAGCGTGCAGGAACTGAAAAAAGGCGACCAGGTCAAAATGGCCGGGGTGCCGATTGGCCGCGTGGAATCGGTCCACCTGACCAACGGCACGGTGGAAGTTTCCATGAACCTGAACCAGGACGCCGATGTCCGCACCGACAGCAAGGCGACCATTCGCTTTACTGGTTTGATGGGCCAGAATTATGTGGCCCTTGATTTCGGCACCGGAGTGAAAGCCGAAAATGGCGCCATTCTGCAAACGGTTGAGCAGGCCGATTTAAGCACCCTGATGGCCAAGATTGATAACGTCGCCAGCGGCGTGGAAAATCTGACCAAGAGCTTCAGCGGCGAGAAGATTGACAACCTCCTCGGGCCGTTCACCGATTTCCTCAAGAACAACAAGGATCATCTGACCGCCATGATCGGGAACATGAAAACCGTTTCCGACCGCATCGTGGAAGGCAAAGGCACCGTCGGCAAATTGATCAACGAAGACACCCTCTACAACAGCGCCATGACCACCGTCAGCAACCTGCAAAATTCCGTCACCAATATTTCAGTGATCTCCGCCGATGCCCACAACCTCCTGACCAACGCCAACGACATCATCAATCAAGTCAACGCCGGCCACGGCACAGCTGGCAAATTGGTCAAAGACGAAACCCTCTACAACGAGGCCACCGGCACGCTGACCAACGCGCATCAGATCCTGCTCAAGGTGAACAGCGGCGAAGGCTCCGTCGGCAAACTGATCAACGACGAGAGCATGTTGAAAAACTTGAAACTCTCCCTGCAAAAACTGGACAAAGCCACCGAAAGCCTGGAAGACACCGGCCCGCTTAGTGTCATGGGCACGATGGTTAACAGCCTGTTCTAATGACAACGATGGTGGAAACCGGCCAAATGTCATAATTATAGGACCCCTTTCCGAATGGGGCTGGGTGAAAAGGAGCGCCGATCCTCAACGTGGCCCTGCTGCATTGATAACGGTGCGCCAATCGAGGAACTTCTGTTCTGGATGACCGTCAATTTTGGCAGCCAAACTACTGTATTCTGGAACAAACCATGCCGCCTCGGTCAACATACGGATTGAGCTTTTTGGTAACCACGGATGCGCAGCATAGTGGCTTTCCCCATTTGCTGCCCTCCAGTGGTCAGCACTGGCAGTGCTATTTCCGAAATCAATGTGGGTTTTCTTTCCTTCGGCAAATGGAATTACAAAATCCACCGAATGGCGTAACGACACGCCCTTGGCTGCCTCGTAATCAAACAGTTTTATTCCGTGCCGCTCCATGGCACCCGCCAGCGTCAGCAAAGGTTCAATCGAATAAAGATGATAGCTAATGGAGTCCCGGATATAGAACTCCGTTGTAGCCCCGTCAGGTTTGATCATGGCTTTGATCTGTTTATGATAACCTTCCGCGACATGCTGGACCATTGAATCGTCACCAATGGTCAGGCCAATAAGCCCTACAATCTTCAGCCGGTGGCTATACCAATTGCCACCGAAGCCCACGCTGAACGTGCTTTTCCAAAGCGTCTCCGCCTTGTGCTGTAGCCATGCATCCATGATTTGCCGGTCGTCCATTGGAAAGGTATTTCGCAACAGATCATAGGCCACAATCATTGGCTCAAAAAAAGTTTCGTTGATTGCATCGCCGTCCGGTTGATTCACCCGGGCCCATGCCAGGAGAAATTTGCGGGTCTGCGTTGCATAGCGTTCATCACCGGTTGCCGCCCAAGCCCAGCCGAGCGCCTCTATCTTTTTCCTGTCTTTCAAGGCTGCCGTTGAACGAATTTTTTTTGGATCTTTTTCCAAATGGCCTTCCATGAAAATGGCCTTCACGGGGTCGGGTTGGTCGGCGAGCGCGTTATCTGCCGTTGCGCGAAGCACTGCAAACTGTGCTGCTGCGCCGGGCTCGTCCTTGACGAGCGCACGGAGCCGTAGAACTTCATTCGTTTCCAAACTCACCGGACCCGCCCACAATGAAACCGTACTGAAGCACAGCAAAAGAAGGAATAAACATTTGGGTTTCACCTGACGAAGGTAGCATTGCGGAAAACACCAGTCACTCTCAAACGGGCGAGTTTAGAATACAGGTGAGCTAACGACATTCATTACCAAAAGGGGCCCTATAATTGTGGCATTTATTACCTTGCCAGCCTCGTAATTGATTGCCGTGGGCGACAAAATATGCCGCGCCGATGCTAAGGGGTCAGTCCTATAATTGTGACAGTTTTCGAATGTTCCAATTACGCCGCCTTCTTTCTTCTTAGAAAGATCAGATAACCCGCCACAGCCAGGCCCGCGCCCCAGGCAGCCAAACTGATGTAGAGCGTACCCAGTGGCGGTTGAAAACGGAACTCAATGGTATGCTGCCCAGGCGTCAGAAAAACGCCGCGTTCACTTGAACGCGGCTTTTTCACGGAACCACTCACTTGTGTTTCTTGGAAGGCGGAAGAACTCCTTCCGGTTCAAACAACGCCAGGTAGGGCGAATACTCGAAATGGCGGTTGCGCTGGCCTCCGGTGGTTTCTTTCACGATTTTCAGTTCCGCAAATTTTTTCAATAATTTGTCAGCGGTCACAAACGTGCAGTTGAGCCGTTCCTCGACCAGTCGCGCCGTCACAATGGGTTGCTTGAATAAATAATCGAGCAGACCAACGGCATGAGCCTGATTAGCCACTTTGCTGCGGACGACCGCCAGATGCTTCTGCCTTAATTCCAATATCCGGCGAGCCGTTTCCGTGGCGGAACGGCTGACCTCGCCCACGCCCTTGAGAAAGAATTTCAGCCACGCTTCCCAATGCCCGTCATTACGGATAGCCATCAGCCGGTCGTAATACTCGGCGCGGTGGAATTTGAGATAATGGCTCAAATACAGCAGTGGGTATTTCAAAATGCCGCGCTGACACAGCAAAAACGTGATCAGCAACCGCCCGACGCGCCCATTGCCATCAAGGAACGGGTGGATGGTCTCAAATTGGGCGTGAGC
>CAIYOY010000329.1 GCA_903927905.1 uncultured Verrucomicrobiales bacterium
CCACATGGTGAAAGCCTGGGGATGATGATCGCGACCCATGCTGCGACCAGCTTCTTTATTGGTCTCGACCATCGGGGTGCGGCCGAATTCGCCGCCCCAGATGACGAGGGTGTCGTCAAGCAAGCCGCGGCGTTTTAAATCTTTGATCAGCGCGGCGGCAGGTTTGTCGGTCTGGCCGCACTGATTACGGACGCCGCCGGTGACGTCGCTGTGATGGTCCCAGGCTTCGTGAAAAAGTTGCACGAAACGAACGCCGCGCTCGACGAGACGGCGGGCGAGGAGACAGTTGTTGGCGAAGGAGGATTTACCGATTTCGGCGCCGTACATTTCAAGCGTCTCTTTGGATTCTTTGGAAATATCCATCAACTCCGGCGCGCTGGTCTGCATGCGGTAGGCCATTTCAAACGAGTTGATGCGGGTGGAAATCTCCGGGTCGCCGACCACGTCGAGGCGTTCCTGATTCAGCTCGCGCAGGGCGTCGAGGGATTTGCGCTGCATCTGGGGATTGACGCCCGGCGGATTGGTGAGGAATAAAATGGGATCGCCGCTACGGCGGAATGGGACGCCCTGATAAACGGTCGGCAGAAAGCCGCAGCCCCAATTGCTCGCGCCGCCGCTGGTGCCGCTGGCGGAACTGAGGACGACGAAGCCGGGAAGATTTTGTGATTCGCTGCCCAAACCATAGGTGACCCAAGCGCCCATGCTGGGACGGCCAAAGATGGGCGAGCCGGTGTTCATCAAGATTTGGCCAGGCGCGTGGTTGAAAGCGTCGGTCGTCATGGATTTGACGATGGCGATGTCGTCCACGACTTGAGCGAGGTGCGGCAAGGTTTCGGAAAGTTCAGCGCCGCTTTTGCCGTGCTTGGTGAATTTGAATTTGGTGCCCAGCAAATCGGCATCGGGCCGGATGAAAGCGTAACGTTGATCTTTGACCAATTCGGCCGGAACGGGATGACCGTCGTATTTGATCAGTGTTGGCTTGTAGTCAAATAAATCCAGTTGGCTTGGTGCGCCGGCTTGGAACAAATAAATCACGCGTTTGGCCTTGGGCGCGAAATGGGGCGCGCGTGGGGCAAAAGGGTTGGCAGCGGCGGGCGCACCGAAAAGAAGACTGTCATTTTTCAACAATGAAGCGAGCGCGAGGGAGCCAAGGCCCACACTGCAATCACGGAAAAAATGACGGCGCGTGATATGTTTGCCTAGTTCGTGAGGATCTATGGGAATTAAGTTCTTTTTCATTTCATCATTCCTTCGTGATCGTTTCGTCCATGTTGAGCAGGACCCTTGATACCATCGTCCATGCGGCAACCTTGGTCAAATTGAGGTCCTTCGGCGGGTTTTTTGGATTGGGCGAGCCGACTTCAACGGCGGTGACCGTGTGGTCTTCAAAATAATCGCCCTGATCTTTTAACAAACCGAGAATGGTCGCGAGCTCGTTGGCTTGCGGCGGACGCCCGGTGCAGAGACGGAAGGCATATTCGGCGCGGGACTTGTCATCCTTCCCGCCTTCTTTCCAGACGCGCATGGCCAGGGCTTGGGCGGCTTGATAAAAGACCGGATCATTCAACGTGGTCAGCGCTTGCAGCGGCGTGTTGGAACGAAGCCGGCGCGGGCAGGCGGCTTCGCCGGTGGGCGAATCGAAAACGACCATAGAAGGATACGGCACGGAACGTTTCCAAAAAGTGTACATGGCGCGCCGGTGCGGATTCGAACTGTCAGTGTCCCAGTTCATCGGCGAACCGTAAGCGAGGCTCAGCACGCCGTCAGGAATCGGCGGATAGACACTCGGGCCGCCGATCGCTTCATCCAGCAGACCGCCCACGCGCAAGGCGATGTCGCGGATGATTTCGGATTCGACGCGCACCCGCGGGCCGCGAGCGAGCAATTGATTGTATTGATCGCGTTCCCAAAGTTTCGGCGTGATGGTGCTGGACTGGCGATAAGTCGCCGAGGTCGCGATCAGCCGGTGCATATGCTTCATGTCCCAGCCGGAAGCCATGAATTCGGTGGCCAGCCAGTCAAGTAATTCCGGGTGCGATGGACGGTCGCCCTGGGTGCCGAAATCTTCCGCCGTGACCACGATGCCGCGACCAAAATATTCCTGCCACATGCGGTTGACAATGACGCGGGCGAGCGTCGGATTTTTTTTATCCACCAGCCAGCGAGCCAGCGTCAGCCGGTTGAGGGGCGCGTCTTTGGGCAACGGATGAAAAATGGAGGGAACACCGGGCGTGACCAACGGGCCGGGTTTGCGCCAATCGCCGCGTTTGAAAATGTGGGTTTCGCGCGGATCCTCCTTGGCCAGCAGAACCAGGGTGGAGGGAACGATGGGCCATTTGAACTGTTCATCGTCAATTTTCTTGTTGGCATCGGCCATGCGGGAATCGGTCAGACGATAGTAACTGAATAGCTGGCGTTGCTGGTCTTTAGTCCGTTTGGCTTTCGGAATATCGAGAAATGCGCGGACTTTTGGAGGCAAAGGATCGGCACGCAACGGTTGTTTGGCGGTGGTGACCGAGAGACGCAGGCGGCCAATGGTATGCTGTTCGCCTTGCGATTGTTTGAGCGTGAAAACAAGGTGCGCGCCACCGTCATGACCCACGGGCGTTTTTGCCTCAAAGACGGCCTGACGAGGGACATTGCGACGACCGGGAAGATCCTCGACGGCCCAGCCATTTTTATTGGTTTTGGCATGATCAATCGCGCCGGTGACCGGAAAATCCTTTTGCGAAAAATCAGCGGTGGCATTTTGCAGAGTGACCGAATTCGTTTTGGTGATGTTGGTGGAGGGCGCGGCATCCACGTAGAAATCGGTCAAAACAAAATTACCGTTGGCCGCGCGTCCCGGGCCGAAGAACGGCAGATTGGGATCGGTCATCGCTTCGATGCGAAAACCAGTGATGTCTTTGAGCTTGGTCTCGGCCGTGATGGTGTATTCCGATCTCGGCGGACTGGACGCCGTGGCCAACAGGGAATTGTCTTTGAGTTTATTAAACTTCGTGCCAACGGCGCCATAATAAGTGACCGGATCCAACACGGTCCAATCCTGCACGATATTTTTCATCTCTTTTTCCCAAACGTCCATTTTTTGCGGGACATCAGGATATTTTTCCATGAGATCGTATTCCATATCGGCAATGGTGTCCTTGATGGCGGCGCGGACGGCACGTTGTTTTTGGTCGGGCACTTCCATCTGCGGTTCGTCGTCGTTGTTCAGGAAAGCGAACAACTGGTAATATTCCTTTTGCAGGATGGGATCGTATTTATGGTTGTGGCATTGACAGCAATTGACCGTCAGACCGAGGAACGCTTTGCCCATGGCATCCATGCGGTCAATGATGCTTTCCACGCGGAATTGTTCGGGATCAACCCCGCCTTCTTCGTTAACCATGGAATTGCGCAGGAAACCGGTGGCGACTTTTTGATCGAGCGTGGCGTTGGGCAGGAGGTCGCCCGCGAGTTGTTCGACGGCGAATTGATCGAACGGTTTATTTTGATTGAAAGCATTGATCACCCAATCGCGATACGGCCAGATAGACCGGGCGAGATCTTTTTCAAATCCATTGGAATCGGCGTAACGCGCGACATCGAGCCAATGCCGGCCCCAACGCTCACCATAATGCGGCGAAGCCAACAAACGCTCCACTAATTTCCTGTAAGCATCGGGGCTTTTGTCCGCCACAAAATCATCTACTTCCTTGATTGTTGGCGGCAGGCCGATGATGTCGAGGCTCAAGCGGCGCACCAGCGTGATCTTGTCGGCCTGCTTGGATGGAGCAAGCTTTTCCTTTTCCAAACGCGCGAGGACAAAGTTGTCAATCGGATTGACCGGCCATTTTTTATTTTTTACGGCAGGCAAAGCGGGACGGACCGGAGCTTTGAAGGCCCAATGGTCGCGGGTATTAGGGATTTTTACCGAGGCGCTGTCGGGCCATTTCGCGCCTTGATCAATCCACGCACGGAGCAGGCCGATTTGTTCGGCGGTCAAACGGTCGCCTTTTTGCGGCATGATGGAATCGGGTTCGAGTCCGGCGACCAGATGGATCATGCGGCTGTCGGCGCTTTTGCCGGGAATGATGTCCGCGCCGTGTTCTCCGCCTTGCATCGCGATTTCTTTGTTGTCCCAGCGCAGGAGCGCTTCCTGTTTGCGCGGGCCGTGGCAACTGTAACAGCTTTGTTTCAAGATGGGCTGGATGTCCGCAACAAAATCCACCGTCCGCATGACAGCCGGCGGCAGCGAACCAGTGGAAACTTTCGGTGCGCTCGAAGCTCCGCCCAGAACGATTTCGTCCGGCCATTTGGTGCCTTGATCAATCCACGCGCGCAAGAGTCCGATTTCATTGGTGGTCAAAGGTTCGCCCTTATCCACCGGCGGCATTTCGGAATCAGCGATGACGCGGGAAACAAAATGGATGAGCGGGCTTTTGGCGCTTTCGCCGGGCAAAATATCCACCTGGTCCTGACCGCCTTTGAGCGCACTGGCGCGAGTAGTTATGGAAAATTTCCCCTTGGGCTTTTCGCCAGAATGGCATTTGAGACAGGACTTTTCCAGGATGGGTTGAATATCGCGGACGAAATCAACGGTCGTCTTGGCAGCGGGCGGCAGGCGGGCAGGATCAACCGGCGCGGCGGAAATGGAGGCGGCCAAAACGAGAGCCAGCGCAACCTGACTCGTCAACCGACCCGACCGATAAAAATTAAATTTAAACAACATCATTGGGTTTGTGAACCAAGACAGAATATCCCTGAAGATCAGACGAAAAAAGACAAATTGTTATTCGTGGTATTCCGCGTAAATCGATTACCGAAAGACTCTGGTTTCTTGGGAAAAATTGTTTATTGTCATAGTAACACTTCTTTCTTCTGCGCCGTCGCCGGATCCCAACCGAAGAAAACAAGAGACCACCACAACAGAAACCAGCCCACGCCAAATTGCCATCCTTGAGAAATAGCAAAGTGTCCGCCAGTGTATGACCCCCACCGCGCCCATTTCGTAAGGAGCAAAGCCAAACCTACCGGGCCGAAAATTAAAGGCAGAACACGAACGCCCTGCTGTCTATCCTCAAATAAAGTATTATACCGCACTCTGAATTGAGCGGCCACCCATACCAAGAAACACCCAAGAGACATCCATTCAGAAACCAAACAAATACGCTCTGCGAGTCCCAGGTCGGCAGGTCGGGACGGATCATCACCAGATCGTTCCGAATCATAATTCGCAACGCCTAAACCGTTGAGTAAAATCGGGAATAATAAAGCTAAAAAAATAAAGACGAACACAAGCCTTCCGCGTCCCGCAATACTCCGTGTTCTATTATTCATGCGTTGAGCCTCATTCATGGTTACTGCCAACAAACATGTGCTTTCCAAAATAACCAATGTCATTTGGTGAACAGCATTTAACGTCCAATATTTTACCAAAGCCAGACTTTTCAAACCCGCCGAATCGGAGTTCGGCGTTCGTGGGGGAACTCATCGCGTCGAAGCCTTGACCTGCTCCCCGTGTTGCGGCATGGTTTTATGGTCATGAAAACGATCAGCGCACAGCAGGCCGTTCAGCAGTTCGATGAGTTCTCCAAACTGGCTCACGATGGGCATAAAATTCTCGTTACCCGTGAGGGCGAACCGTGGGTGATCCTGGCGCCTCCGTCCCCGGCTTTGACCTCGGAATCTGGCGAAAAAAAACTCGAGTGGCCTGATTTTCAGTCTCATTGGCAGAAGCATTTCCCCGAGCCTTTGGCTGGCCCTACCGCAACCGAACTGCTGGAGGCGGACAAAGAGGACCGGTTTTGAAGGGCTATTTCGACAGCGGTTTCTTGTTCAAGCTTTATTGGCGCGAGGCGAACTCTCCGGCTGCGTTGGCGATGTTGCAAAAATTTCGTCCTCCGGTGGTGATGTCGCGCTTCAATGAAATCGAGATGTTGCATGTGGCCCGGCGAAAGACCTGGATCATCGGCCCGGGTGGTGTTCCGCAAATGACTCCTGCTCAATTCCAAGCCGGCCTGTCCCTTTTTGAGCAAGGATTGCAAACCGGTGTGCTGGCGCGGTTGGAGGTGGATTATGATGAGGTGTTCGATGTGGCCTCTGATCTCTCTAATAAATTCGGCCAAACCATTCCGGTGAAAACCGCCGATTTATTGCATGTGGCCATGATGGAGTTCGGATTTGATGAGTTCGTCACCGCCGACAAACAACAATACGATTTTGCCATCCGAGCTGGCTACGCTGCAACTTTCCTGACCTCTTAACGCGGGTGAAGAAGTGCTGCGGACAAGCACGAACGAATTAACAATCACGGGCTCGACCTTTTTTGACCTTTTACCTCAGGCAAGGGCGCATGCTTTTGCATCAATTCCCAAACTGCTTTCGCCTGTGGTGTTTTCTCATCGAACCCGCAATAGGTGTAGCCCAAGGGAGTTGGAACGCTAAAGTTCGCGCAATGCCAACAAAATGTAGTTTCAAAAACAAGCTTCCGATTATCGAAGAATCGAAGCCCGTATGCTGGATCGTGACAAAGACCGCTATAGCCTGTGCCAAAGGTCATCATCCGCCAGCTTGCAGCGAATTCTTTGGCCTCTTTGCCCACTATAGCTTTCTGAGAGACAATCGGATGGTAATATAATTTTTCGCCACGTTCAGGAAATCCGTTTACCGATGAAAGAATGTCAGGACCAATTATGGAAAATTCCACCTTGTCAATTTCCGGGAGAAGATTGCCGTATTTTTCACAGGCCACTTCCGGCGTACCGATGGCATAAGCGTGAAATTGCTCACGCCAAAAGCTACGGGTTAGCCAACACGCAATTCCTAGGAGGAGGAACATTAAAAACAACCCCCACAATAGGTGCTTAATTTTGACCATGGCTTATTTCCTTAGAATGTTTGGCTTCACACGGTGATTGCATTTAACGCCAATATTTTACCAAAGCCAGACTTTTCAAACCCGCCGAATCGGAGTTCGGCGTTCCGGGTGTGGGGCCGCTATTTCCGGTTTTGAGTGCTATGAGGTGGTATGGGAGGCGGGTAGGTGCGGAACTTCTTGTAGGTGATCGCAATCGCGACCACAAAAAGAGTGAGGCCCAGCACCACGAGCCGTGTCCGGAGGGTGGATTTGCGGCGGCGATATTTTACGGGGATGCTTAATTTCGGGTTTATTTCCCGGCCCACACTCAACACCCATTCATCGTAATAATTGTCCTGCTCACGCACGGTCACGGGAATCACGTCGGGACCGGTGGCCAGGATGTTCAGGGTTTCTTCGGTCGGTTTTTGGCCCATGACGCGGCGGCTGGCTTTGACGCCACGGGATTGGGAACGGGACCGGCCGGAAGGATGTACGTCCTGACAGGCGCCGTAACAGACAACCTTGAGACCGACGGCGTCCAGTTCGTGCCGGATAAGAATCAACGCTTCAAACAGGTCCCGGGCGGTTTTTGAGATCAACCGATCATCAAAGGAGAGATCCAAACGGCATAACCGGTTGGTGTCATAGACTAAAAATTCGCCCTGAATGGTGCTGCCATCGGCGAGGATGACCGGCACCGGGAATATTTCGGCGGCGGGTTCAGGCGATGGCTTGGTCATAACCGGAACAGGCTGTTTGGCAATGGGCTGAGAACATATCGAGGCGGCATTTAAGCGGGAATGGTGGGTGGACGCCAGATTTTTCAGACAATTGACACTACCGCCGTTTCGCCGTAATAGTATCTTATGGAACGCCCAGCCACACTGCCAGACCATCCGCGCGGTTATTTCACCGCGCCTTGGCGGAAGGCCCGCATCTGTGCGCGGTTTATTTTGCGTCCGGAACTGATGGAACGCGCCCGTTATCATCGGATCGCAGTGGCTCTGGCGCAAGACCCGAGCGTCACGAATCGTTTAATTGACCAGGCCGTGGCCCATTTAAAGGGCGAAACTCACCAACGTCTCCTTGCAACCTGATTGGAACACACCCGCCGGACGCGCTTTGAACACCCTGTCCGCTGCGATCCAGCGCACCGGACTCAAACTAGAAAAGCCGATCGTCGTGTTCGGGTCGGCCCCGTTGCAATTGGTCGTTGATCCTGCCTTTCTCAGCGCGGACGTTGACATCTCCAACAGCGGTGGTGAGGCCATCCTGAAAAAACTGGTTGAAGAAATCGGCCTCAACAAAAACAAGGCACCCTATTATATTGAGGTCGTGCCGGAATATATTTTCCGGCCCGGCCCAAATTGGCGCGACCGAGCGACCTTGACAGAGTTAAATGGCGTTCAATTTCTGATCCCCGCGCCGTTGGACATTCTGCTGGCCAAACTCCGGCGGCTGGACGAGAAAGATTTTCGCGCGTTTGAACTCGTTTTGCAAAAAACCGGCCTTCCGACCGAAGAACAATTAATCGGCGAATTGCGCGTTTCTTACGACCTCTTTTACCACCAAAAAGACGGTCGGAAGAGCGCACTCTGGAACAATACCGAAAAACTCTGGCCCCGCCTATTCCGGCGGGAGATAAACATCCGAACGGAAATCATTGAGCCGGTTTTGGAAGAATTGGCCCGATCCGGGGCGGAACATGATTATCTGGCAGAATTGCGAAATCGGCTGGGCATATAACTTTGCTTTTGTCAGTCTTGCTCCAGGGCCATTCTTCGTGTTAGGCTAAATTGAATGTTAAGAAGGACGCTTTAATCAGCCCCCATCAAACAAATCATGGAAGCAGAATATAAAATTATCGGCGGCGACGGCACGGAATATGGGCCGACGACGCTCGCGGAATTGAAGGCCTGGATCGGCGATGGCCGGGTGGCCAATGCCACACAGGTCTGGCGCAGCGATACCACGAACTGGTTGCCGGCGGAAAAATACACCGAACTTAAGACGGAGCTTTCGCAGTTAAATGATGCCGCCGCCAGCGCCCGGTTGCGCAGCCTGGCCGCCGCCGGTTTTTGGGCGCGGTTGGGGGCCTATCTGGTGGATCATTTTTTGATCGGGATGGTGGTGTTCGCGGTTTGGAGCCTGATGGCCGGATCGCAGCAGTGGAAATTTTCGTTCCCGACGCAAATCAAGACGGAAGCGGAGTTTCAAGCTTTTGTGAATCAATTGGTGGTTTTAAGTTATCAAACCGCCTTTATTTATTATCCCTTCTTTCTTTTTTATGATGTTTTTTTCAACGGCCGCTATGGCGCGACGCCGGGCAAAATGGCCATTGGCGCGCGCATCATCAAAGTTGATGGACGACGCATCGGATATGAGACCGCGTTTCTCCGCTGGCTGGCGTCGCGCTTGGGCGAAGCGGTGTTTTTCCTCGGTTATTTGATGATGATCTTCCAGCCGCAGAAGCGGGCGTTGCAGGATTATCTGGCCGGTACCCGAGTGGTTTTTATCCGATGAACATGACTCCGAATCGTCGCATGGCTATTTTGGCCGTTGGTGTTTTTGGGCTGGACCAGTTGACCAAGGCCATGGTGTTGCAATATCTCGGCACCACTCCCGGCCAGGAACGGATCGTGGTGGATGGTTTTTTTAAATTTGTTTATTGGGCCAATACCGGCGCGGCTTGGAGCCTATTTCAAGGTGGCAATGAAATGCTGGCGATCGTGGCGTTGATGGCTTTGCTCGGCCTGTTTCTTTGGCGGCATCATTTTGACACGAAAAGTTTGACTGGTCAGATTTCGTTGGGTTTGATTTTTGGCGGGATTGTCGGGAATTTGTTTGACCGGTTGCATCCGGCGCGGCATCAGGTGATTGATTTTCTGCGGTTTTATCTGCACCGGCGGAGCGGGGAGGAAATCGGTTTCCCGGCTTTCAATATAGCGGACAGCGCGATCTGTGTGGGCGTAGGGCTGTTGATTTTACTGTCGTGGAAGCAGGAACATCCGGGCGGCGGGCAGCAGCAGGCGGA
>CAIYOY010000330.1 GCA_903927905.1 uncultured Verrucomicrobiales bacterium
AGGGCCATCTCATTGGCATTCTAGTTGACTCTGACCACGGCGGATTACGTCCCGCCCACCACGCTCGCAGCCCCTTCCCCAAAACTTAACCCTCACCTATGTCCATGCCTGAACCCTCACCCATGTCCTTGCACCATACCGGACGCCCGACGCTACATGTGGGCCGGTTGTCCGATTGCGCCCGATGCGAAACAAGTGTTACTCTCTTCCTTTAAAATAAAATGAAAACAAGGATCGCTCTTATTTCCCTGACCCTGCTGATGCTGGCGGGTTGTGCTGCGCCTAAAAACTCTCCGCCGCCCCGCAAGCCGGTGACGGACAAGCGGATCACCGTGGATGAAGCCTTGCGTCATTCGGTCAGTGTGATGGGTTTGAGCCCTGCGACCAGTGGGGGAGGATTCCTCAGTATTCAAGTGGACCTGCAAAACACCACGCGGTCGGAACAGGCCATTGTCTGCGAAGTTGAATGGCTGGATGATTACCGCCTGCCCATTAATCTCCCCGTGCCCAGCACCACCTCGATGACGCTTCAGGGTTTGGAACGTTCAGCCATGGTGATCGCCGCGCCCACTCCCCGCGCCAAAGATTTCCGGCTGAAAATTCACCAGCCGTGAACGAGTCTGAAATTTTTCAAGGCAACAATTTTCCGACCAGCCCGCTGATGGATTTCCCATCGGCCCGTCCTGCGGCCTTCGCCTGCACGGCTTTGATGACCGGGCCCATGTCCTTTTTCGAAGTTGCGCCCAGTTCCTGAATCGTATCTTTGACCAGTTTTTCTAAATCTTCGGGGGAGAGGGCTTGCGGTAGAAAAGCCTCCAAAACAAGTGCTTCTTTCTTTTCCTTTTCCGCCAATTCCGGACGTCCGCCCTTTTCAAATTGCTCGATGGAGTCTTTGCGCTTCTTGATTTCCTTCTGCACGATGGTCACCAACTCCGCGTCCGAAAGATTCTCATTCTTCCGTTCGATCTGGGCGTAACCGATGACCGACTTCAACCCGCGCAACACTGTCAATCGGTCCGCATCCTTCGCCAGCATGGCGGTTTTGATTTCCGCAGAAATTTTTTCGATGAACGTCATTTCAATCTCATTTTAAATTTTTCAGGGCATCGCGAACTTGGGCTGCTTTTTCGTAATCCTCGTTCTTCACCGCTTCGTTCAGGGCGCTTTCGAGTTTTTCGCGCGGACTGAGCGGACGCTTGGACTGGATTTCGGATAACCACGCTTCGAGCGAATGGAGTTCACCACTTAATTCCAATAAATCCTGCCGTTCATTATCCCGGTAAAACTGCCGGATCTCCTCCAGCCCTTCTTCAATCACGCGAACGACTTCCTGAAAATGTTTGGCTTTCAAAGCCATTTGCCCGCGTCCGCGCACGCGCATCATGAGGCATTGCGGACGGAATTGTTGCAGCGACCAGGCCAATTCCTCCGAGGCTGCATGTTTTTGCACAAACTCAAAAACTTTCAGATTGCGATCGGCATCGCGAATGACCGCGTCAAAATCTTCCAACTGAAAAAGACAAATGTAACGGTGATGATATTGGATCGCTTCCTGTTGCAACTTGGCGCAATCCTCGATGGCCAAACGAAAATCTTTTTCTTCGCCACCTTCATTTTTGAACTTCTCGAGTTGCGCCGAGTAATGTTCCAGCAACGATTCGCGGCCAAAGGGGCGTTTCCCATCTGGGCGACCACCGGCATTCATTTGCAACAGGCCGAGGTCCACGCGTAGTTGGACTTTTTCCACCCCGTCCTTGCCGCGAAACTTTCGGACGACGACTTGGCCGGGTTGGTAATCCCACTGCTCCAGGATCGCTGAAATATCGAAGTTCATGTTGCAAATATGGATGGCAACCAAGTCAACGCAAGCATAAATAAAAATAAATAAGTTTGTTAGTTTTCCGTTTTCAGCTTTCAGTGTCCCGGATAAAGCATGGTCAACGTCGCCCTTCATTCCAGCCAGTTCCCGGACCCGGTCCGGCGCAGCCTGCTCGACTCCCTCCGCCAGCGTCGTGTCAATCACAAGTTCCATTACGACAGCTACAAGCAGGCCCGGAAATGGCTGGCCTTGCACGAGGCCCATTCACCGGCCCGGACCGACCCCGATTGCCTTGCGATTTACGATCACAGCTTTGCGGCGGCGGCCAAAAGCATCGGCAACACAGGTGTTCATGTCATTGGCCTTGGTTGTGGTGGCGGCCAAAAGGATGCGCAACTGTTGCGCCTCCTGGTGGAGCAGGGGAAGACCGTCACCTATGCGCCTTGCGATGTCAGTATGCCGTTGGTTTTGACCGCGTGGGAATTGGCTGGGACGGTCATTCCGAAAACTCATTGTCGCCCCATGGTTTTTGATCTGGCCGAAGCCGAGGATATCCATCTGAATTTTGATAATCATAATCACAAGGCCGCGCGACTGGTGACTTTTTTCGGCATGATTCCGAATTTCGAGCCTTCGGTGATTTTGCCCCGCTTGGCTGCGCTGGTTCGGCCCGGCGATGCGCTGCTCTTTAGCGCCAATCTCGCGCCCGGTCCCGATTACGCCGCTGGCGTCCGCCAGGTTTTGCCCGGCTACGACAACCCGCTCACCGCTGATTGGCTGTTCACCTTTCTTTCCGATTTGGGTGTGGAACTGTCGGATGGAGAAATCCGTTTTGCCGTGGAAGATGGCGAGTCAGGATTGAAACGAATCGTGGCGGATTTTATTTTTGCGAAGAACCGATCCATTAAAGTGGAAGGCGAAAGTTTTGGCTTCGTTGCTGGAGAAAAAATCCGCCTCTTCTTTTCCTATCGCTACACCCCCGATCGCGTCACGACCATTCTGGCACAACATGATCTGTCGGTGAAAAATCAATGGATCACAAAATCCGGAGAAGAAGGTGTTTTCCTCTGTCAAAAAGACTGATTAATCCCTGATTTAAACGCAGAGACGCAAAGTTCGCAGAGAAACGCAAAGGAAGCGAGTCTTTGAAATCTTCTCTGCGTTTTCTCCGCGTCCTCTGCGTCTCTGCGTTAATTTTCAACCTGAAAAAACTTTCAACGTATCCAACACTGCCTTGATCCGCGGCACTTCGTGTGTCCGAAAAAGATCCGTCTTCCCCAGCGAAGCCAGCACCGCAAAAAACGGCTCCGCACAACGGACCTCCTCGCCAAAAAACTCAAACGCATGGGGCAGGGCATGGCATACCGGAAATCCCAAAGTCCGTAACCGGAACGTATTCAGAAAAGTTGTCATCTGATGACGCACTCGCACCGCGCTGTCCTGAAGGTTCCGGTAATAAAATCCCAATCCCGGATCAATGAAGATTCTTTCCACGCCCTGCTTCGTCGCCAATTCGATTTGTCGCGAAAAATATTCCTGCATCGTCGCGGTCATATCCGCGCTGAAATCAAAATCGGCCACGGCGCGGACATTGGCTCCCTGCACATAACAAATAATCACCGCCGCCGAATGAGCTGCCGCCAACTGATACATTTCCCTGGTCTGCTCCGTTCCGGTGAGATTCAAAACCTGGGCCCCGGCCTCCAGGCAAGCCTTGGCCACGGTTAAATCGTAAGTTTCCGCTGAAACGCAAATCCCTTCTGCGCTCAGCCCTTTGATTACCGGCAATAATTTGCTTTGCTGCAAAACGCCATCCACCCGCGCCGCCTGGGCCAACGTGGATTCCGCCCCTATGTCTATGATTTTCGCCCCTTGGGCCGACAACACCTTGCCGCGTGCAATGGCTGATTCCGCCGTCAGACAAACACTTTCCCGATACCACGAATCCGGGGAAAGATTGACCACCCCCATGATGGCGGGTTGTGAATTGAAGGCGAAGAACTGATCGCCGATGGAAAACTCCCGCACCCGGGCTTTGCTTGCCGCGCGATTCTTCTCCACCAATTCCGCCAAATATTCCAATGTCAGCACAGTCCCGAGGATAATTCCGCAATTCGCAATCTGCAATCCGCAATAAGAAGAGAAGTGGTGCGCCCGGCGCGATTCGAACGCGCGACCCTCGGCTTAGAAGGCAGATGCTCTATCCAACTGAGCTACGGGCGCATATGCTTATTATTAAGCACTTATGAATGAACCGGAAGATTCAAATTGACATTTGGATACTGTTTTTTGATACTGGAGGCATGAAATCACTCGCGCAGCCAGTTTGGCAGAAAACATCCTATGCAAATTTGATTCGTTACGTTCCATCCGGAACCTACTATGCCAGAATTCGCATTCGAGGCAAGCTTCTACGGAAAAGCCTGAATACCGATTTGATCTCGGTGGCAAAGCTTCGGTTAACCGATCTGGAGAAGGCGGAGCGTCAGTCGGTCGAAAACAAGGACGCCATAACCCACGGTAAAATGACGTTCAACCAAGCCACTGAGACCTTTAAACAACGAATTCAAGGTGATGCCTCGCTCAAGCCCAGGACCAAGGAATATTACGACCAGCGGATTCTTGCCTTGTTCAAGTCATGGCCTGGTCTTGGCGAATTGGAATTGCGTGCGGTAACTAAAACCGACTGCCTGGATTGGGCGGCACGATTTGGCGCGAAGGCCAGCCCAACGGTCTTTAATCACACCATAAGCATCCTGCGGGGCATTATCGAGGTCGGGGTGGAGTGTGGAGCGCGCTATGAAAATCCCGCCCGGTTTATCAAACGGGTGAGGGAACGCTCCAAAAAACTGCAACTCCCCGATTTTGACCAGTTTCTCGAATTTGTGGCAGAAATTGTCCAATCAGGTAGCGGGTTTTCGGAACCGTGTGCGGAACTGGTTCGGTTTTTGGCCTTTGGTGGCTTTCGTAAACTCGAAGCCTCGTTTATTACCTGGGCGGATTGTGATTTCAACAAGGGCAAAATCATTGTTCGCGGCGACCCTAAGACCGGCACGAAAAATGGAGAATACAGAGAAGTGCCAATGATTCCCGAAATGCTGCAAATGCTAAAGGCCATGCGGGAAAAGAGATCAAGCGAATCCCCTGAATCGTGCGTTATGCGGGTTTTTGAATGTCAGAAGTCCATGGACCGAGCGGCCAAGGTGGTCGGCATGGAGCGAATTACGCATCATGATCTTCGCCACCTCTTTGCCACCAGATGCATCGAAAGCGGCGTGGACATCCCCACCGTTTCGCGCTGGCTTGGCCATAAAGACGGTGGGGCTCTTGCCATGAGGGTTTACGGGCACTTGCGGGACCAGCATTCCGTGAGCATGGCGCAAAAAGTTTCTTTCTCGAAACCTTCTTCCGATAAGATTGTTTATATGGAAAAAGTGGCGTAGCAATTTATATGGACGAAAAACCAGAAAATCACCAGGCATCAAACGCTTCATTTGAATCAGAGGTTGGCTCTGAACAGGGTAAAGCCGAATGGCTAAGATCATTGTGTGAAGAGTTCTTAAAAATCGAACCCTTCGTTCCTTTTTCGTTTTTGCCACCCGAAGAAGCTTGTCCAGAATGGGTGCGTCGTGTGGAGCGTGAATTCTCGCTCGCTGTATTCCCTGTTGCTCGGCTAAAGGAGGCCACAGTATTAACCCCAATGCGAATGGGTGCCATGCTTGGACATCAATGTGCAAATGTCGTTTGGATGACGGAATGGATGCAGGCGCAGTTCGCAGAGGTCAGCAAAGTAGAGCAGTCCATAACTGAGGACCAAGCTCGCCAGGCACAAGCTTTAATAAACTCCCTGCCCAAATGGTATGAGGCTTTGCGTCAACTGGCGAAAACAGCACTGTCCTCGTGTGTGGACCAAACCTACCAGGAAATGTCTGAATTCTTGACTGCTTATGCAAGCGCGTTTGCGCGTAAGCCAAAGTCCTTTGGTTCCGGCGATATCGGTAACACTAACTTTGAAATCTACGTTTACATGCTGACACACTGGCGTTTGGTTGAGCGATTGCAATCCGTGTCCCAACTGCACGGCGTCTTGCAAAAAGTGTTTGGTGAAAACAAGGTCGGCAATTTGAAGAGAATCGAAAAAATTTGCCAGCGCATCGAACTGCGCTTGGGAAAGCCTGGGCGTCCCAAGAAAACTAAATAATTCAGACAAATTCAACGGCGCCTTGTCGGTATTACTCTTTGTTCTGCCGCGTTAGTTTTGCGGCGTGATAACGAGAGACAATACAAACGTTCAAACGCCAAAGCTGGCCCTGACCAGGATTGAAGCGGCAGCGGCTATTGGCGTCAGCCCTGGCCAGCATTGACCGGCTTACCAAACGCGGCTTGCTTCGTCCCTCTCGTGCTGTGCGGCGTCCCCTCTTCGCAGTCAAAGAAATTGAACGATTCCTCAAAGCCACGACTTCCCAGGCAGATTGGACAATATGATCAAACCCCTAGCCAATCTCCTAAAAATGACTGCTCTCAATTTTCCTGCCGCGAATTCGCGCAACGGTGGGAATAAATTAATGCGCGGCTCACGTGAACGCCTGCCGGCGGTGTGCGTGGGAATAATCGCCGGCAAATCCTAGAAACAAAATTATGACCATTAAAGCATTAGTCATGAGTGACCGCCCGGACGAGTACACCGGAAAAAAAGGCCTCGTTAAACAGCAAATCATCACCGTGATGGACCAGAGCGAAACGGGCGAACGATTGGGCCAACCGATCGAATACGCCATGAGCGATGAGGAAAAAGTCATCCATGCCGGAAAGCTGCAAGACAAGGTGATTAACCTCGGCATCCGGGAATTGCTCCCGTTTGGCGGTCGGCTCCGGGCCCGTGGTAAAATCGTTGGCCTAGTTGGAAAATAGGAGCCACGAATGCACAATCCGGAACTCCATGCTTTGGCTGCGGTCAACTGGCAGTATTTTTGCACCTTCTCTTTTAAAAGTGAGAAGCATTGCGCCAGGTTCGGACCGCAAATGTTCGTCGCGCTGCTGCGAACCCAGGCACGGAGTTTCGGCCTGCATTTCAAAAAGATACTTTGGTGCCTTCGGCGTGAAACCGGAGAAAAAACCGGTCGCTGGCACCTTCATGCGGTAATCGCGGGGCTTCCCCCTTCTGCCGGTCCGCGCAACTGCCTTGCCCTGATGTCTCAATGGGAGAGTCTGGGCGGCGGGATTGCGCGGGTCAGCGTCTATAATTCTTCACTCGATGGATTGGATTATATTTTGAAGGGGAGCGGGCTGACCGAGTCAACGGCCACACGATGGGCTGGCGACTATCACGAACTGACAAAGTTTGGCGGTTCGTGCGACGTGATGTTGTCCGAGAGTGTGATCCGATACCTGGGGAACCGAAGTGTTTCGGGCCAGCGGGGAACAGGAGCACACAAGACGGGTGGGACAGACACGGCGTCGAGCACAGAGCAAAGCGGAGTAAGAAAAGCGCCTCCTTCTGAGAACGTCCCTGGACCGGCGATAACGGTTCAAACGCCTCTTCACTCTTGACCGGCTCAAGCCAGCCTCAAACGAGGCCGTAAACGTCAAGGGAAGGGCTATAGCGCGCTACTAAGGCTGCGGCATTTCTGCCATCTGTGAAACTTTTGCAACACGTGGTGCCACCGCGCCCGCCGCGGAGCGGCGGGTGTGGTGGCTCGCTTGAAGATGAACTATGCCCAAATTAGAACACGGTAACGGTGAATTAATATCCAAGTCTGTTCGGCACCAAAAAACTCAAATAAACTCTTGACACCGTATAAAACTGGTCTAACATCGCGGCGCAGCCCGTTGTCAAGTGAGTGATTCACGGCGTGTAATCATGCCCAGAATATGGAAAGACATAAAAACCAAAAATACGGAAAGTGGATTTCGCCACTAATGGTAGGTGGAGCGCCGTTTTTGCCGTCTTCAAACCGCTTCGGACTGACTCTTCCAACCCTAACTTATGAGAAACGCACTTATTCCAAACAGGATCAGTTGGATTATTTCTTTGCCACTGCTGGTCTGGTCTCTGACCGGGGCAGTTTGTTCCGGTCAGATTCTCACGCAATCCACCAACGGTGTCTCCACTAACACAACCACCAGCGCATACACGGTGGTCAGTCGCGGGCCGAACCACCGCATCTGGCAAAAGGTCATCTCCGTAACCAACACCGCCCTCGGTCGAGTCTGGCTCCAGACCAATTCCTACACCGAACTTGCCTCCGGCATGCATTATTGGAATGGAACAAATTGGGCGGAATCGCAGGCCTTGATAGCAATCACCACCAACGGCGCGGCTGCGACTCAGGGACGGCACGCCGTAGCTTTCCTGTCCAATCCCAACACCACCAATGCCGTGGATTTGACCATGCCGGACGGAACGCATTTGCGCAGCCACGTTTTGGGCCTGAGTTATTACGATACGGCCACCGGCAGCAATGCGATGATCGCCACGGTCAAAGACAGCACCGGCGCAGTCTCCGGTTCCAATCAAGTTATCTACGCCGATACCTTCACCGATTACAAAGCCGACATTCATTACACCTACACCCGGGCCGGGTTTGAGCAGGACATCATTTTGCGCGAGTCGCTGGATTCTCCGACCAATTACAACCTCTCTCCAGCCACCACCCGGTTGCAAATCTGGACCGAGTTCCTAAATCCGCCGACTCCAGCCGTGCGAACCAATTTCGTCGGTGGTCAGCCAGTCACCCAAACACTCCAATTCAATTCCATGCGAATGGGGCCGGGCCAGGCCTTCTCACTGGGCGAAACCAACGGCGCTTCGATGGACAAAACGCCCGTGCAAAAAGATTGGCGAACCATTGATGGCCGAACATTTCTGATTGAATCCGTCCCTTATCCAGCAGTGAAACCCCGTTTGGACGCGCTGTCATCAGAGCAACATGCCAGCGTCAAATCACATCATTCAGAATCCATCGCCATCTGGAAACTCCCGCCCAGCCACCCAGGCTCAAATCCCACGGAAATGAAAATCGCCGCCGCGACCAAATCCGCACCCGGCGTGCTGATTGACTATCCCATCACGCTGGATGGCACCGATGACCTGACCGATTACATTTTTCAAGGGGACACGACTTATTTGATCACGGGCAACGTGAATCTTTACGGGACGGTGACTTTGGAAGGCGGGGCCGTGATCAAAATGGGCGGTGGCCAACTGACCCTGCCGGATGGAGTGATTGATTGCCAAACGGCCCCGTACCGTCCAGTTGTGATGACGAGCATGAATGATGACACGCTCGGGACCGTCATTGACGGGAGCAGCGGAACTCCTGATGGCTATGATTATTGGATCGGCCTGGATATTCAAAGTGGCTCGCCGGTTTTAAATAATATCCGGATTTGCTATGGCACTTATTGCATCTACGTCGAAAGCAGCGACACTGTCCTGACCATGCGAAATGCCCAATGGGTGCATTGCCATAATCCGTTCGAACTCGAACACTGCCGGGCCGAGATTTACAATGCTTTGATGGTCGGCGTGGATTTTCCATTCTTGGGCCGGGGTTACCATGTGGTGGCAGAGAATGTGACGATTGACTCGGCGGTCTATTATTTGACGGGGAATTGGGACTCGGCGGACACGAGCGAATTGCACATGGCCAACTGCATTGCCGTAGGCGTGAATGGCCTGGGTGACGCGGCCACGAATGATTGGGATTATTCACTGGTGGACACAAATGCGGTGGCTGACCTTTTCCAAACGGTCGGTTCGGCCAGTTATTATTTGGCCAATGATAGCCCATATCGCGGCGCGGGGACGACGAATATCAGCGCAGACTTGGCGACGGACTTGCAAAACAAGACGACCTGGCCACCGGTGGAAGTGTATCAGGACACATTTTACACCGATTCACCAGACCTGTCGCCACTGGTGCCGCGAGAAGGTGACGGGCCGTTTGACCTTGGGTTCGCCTACGATCCGATTGATTACGCGTTTGGCGGAGTGGCCATCACGAACGTCGCCATGACCATCGCACCCGGAACGGCCATTGCCACTTTTGCCGCCAATTTTGATAGTTATGCCATCGGCATGCTGGATGGCTCAAGTCTGGCTTGCACCGGAACCCCTTTGCAACCAGTAAGAATTTTTTCGTATAACTGTGTGCAAGAACAATCGAACACCAACTGGCATGAGACACAGGAATCCATGATTGCGTGGGATTGGGAGAGCGGACCGGATCCCATCTTGAACTTTCGCTTCACCAAGTGGTCGGTCATGGCCGCTGATGTCAAACATTTTCGCGGGATGAAGCCTGTCACCGTGCCGATTAATTTTCAAGATAACGAATTTTACGGCGGCCAACTGTATACCGGAGGCCCCGCCCTGATTTTGACCAATTGCCTGCTCTCCAGAGTGTTCGCGGTGCTGGACGATAGCGAAGGCGGCGGAGACATGAACCCGGTGGTGCGCAACTGCCTGTCCATCGGCGGGACCTGGTATCTTGCCCACGATGGCGGAGGCACTTGGACCTGCCAGGACAATCTCTTTGACGGCACCGCTATTTTTCAGGACGCCGATCTGGAAATTTCCAGTTACAACGCCTACGTCACCAATTCCACTTTCAACAATTATATCACTAACTTTTACCAGATAACGCCGACGAACGAACACGACGTGATCTTGACCGAAAGTCCGACGTACGAGGTGGGGCCGCTGGGACGATGGTACTATCCCGTCGAGCTGCCGTTGATTGATGCCGGCAGCCAAAACGCTACGAATGCCGGACTATATCATTACACCACGATGACCGATCAAACGGTCGAGGGCGATTCGCCTGTAGATATCGGCTATCATTATGTCGCGGTGGATGGAGACGGATATCCTTTGGATAAGGACGGTGACGGGACGCCGGATTATGTGGAGGATGCCAACGGCAATGGCGTCGTGGACGGCACCGAATCGGACTGGCAAAATGCACTGGTCAGCAGCGCGGCGGTAGTCTGGTCTCCACCATTCGTGCAACTGGGCCACTGGCGATTCAATACCAATACCTGGCCGCGCGATTGCGGCGAAGGGCCGCTTGCATTCGGCGGCTTGTCCTTGGTTTCAAGCTGGAACAGCAACGCCGTGTCCTTTGGCACCAATAGTTATCTGCTGTACAAAGAGGTGGAAACGAGTGGGCACACCAATATTCAATTCAACAACGGCACCATTCGTTTTTGGTTTCAACCCAATTGGAGCAGCACTAATTTGGGTGGAATCGGCAAGCCACCCTATGGGGGCGGATTCATTAACACTGGAAATTATCAACCCGATGCTTCGATTGGCCAGTGGTCCCTTTACGTTAATGCCGCAGGCAACACAATCAGTCTTGATACCCAAAGCAATGGAACCGAAGTCGTGTATTTTGAAGCTCCCTGTTTATTCGTTTCGAACCTTTGGTATCAGATTGCCCTCACTTACAGTCCCAGCAATGTTGCCCTTTATGTCAATGGCGCGCTTCTCAGCACAGCCTATAAGCAGCCTTTTGATCCTACTAACCAAACGAACCACACCTATCATGTCGGCAACGGGCTCTCGTTCTATCCGTCGTCCACCGTTCGAAGCAACCAGTTTGCCTTGGGGCAACAAATCAATGGCCAAATGGAAGAATTGGAAACCTTCAATTATCCTCTGAGCGCGCATTATATTGCCGCAGGTTTTCCCGCCTTCACCAACACTCCGGCCAGCGCCGAATTAGACACGGATGGCGACGGCCGAAGCGATTTGCTGGAGCGTTATGTGGATGGCACCGGCACAAATGATATTTCATCCCTGACGCCCTGCCGTTTGGGTTATTGGCGTTTCAACTCGTCAGACTGGGTGGGAGAACAGGGGCAGAAACCTTTTTCTTATTTGTCTGTCTCCAGCACGCCAAGTTGGAGTGGCACCGGCGTGGAAATTGGAAAATACAATTATGGCCGATTGATGTACCAGACGGTGGAAACCAATGGTTGGGCCAATTTCAATTGTCGCAATGGCGCGGCGCGATTGTGGTTCAAGCCGAATTGGAACAGCGGCTCCGGACCAAAGTCCGGGCCCTTGCTCTATCTTGGCTATTGCACTCGCAGCAGATGGTCGCTGGAATTCACCAACTCGGGCAGCACCATCCGACTGATCACGACCTCCAATTATGTCACCGATTTAAACTTGAGCACAGCTTGCAGCCTGAGTGCTAATCGTTGGTATCAGATCGCATTGAACTATTCTCCGACCAATTCGGTCCTATATGTCAACGGCATCCTGGTTGCCACCGGCAGTGGTATTTCCCATTATCCGAGTTTCTTTGACCGACGCTATTTTACTTTGGGCAATACGACCTCTGGCCTTGGGATAAACGGCCAATTCGACGAATTGGAAACCTTCAATTATCAACTCTCTGCCGCCGAAATCACCAACAGTTTCAACCTCGTCCACAACATTGACAGCGACTTGAACGGAACCGCCGATATTCTTGAAGACATCAAATTTTCCACCAATACCCCCTTCCTCGGCCAGCCTGTGGTCATTACCGGGGTGGTGGAAGCCGAGCAGTTTGATGCGGGTGGCAAAGGATTTGCTTACACCAATGTTGCTACGAACGCGATTAGTGATTATCGTCCTACTGGCATGTTCATCACGAACTGCAATGATTTGGGGTTGGGTTACTGCCTGGATAAAATCCGGGCGGGGGAATGGGTGAAATACACGCTGGATGTGCGTGTCGGGCAGCCGTATGCCATCGAACCCCGCGTGGCGGGCATCGGTAGCAATGGGGTGTTCAAGATCGAGTTTTCCACCAACGGCTCCAACTATTATGCTGGCACAGGAAACCTGACCATCACCACCACGAACTGGACGAATCTCACTGTCAAAGGCGTGTCGCTCGTGGCCGGGACAAATTACATGCGAATGTCCTTCTTGACCAATGGTCTGACAAACGGAGCCAGCATTGGCTTTGTCGGAAAATTCAATTACATCTCCATTTATCCATCGTGGAATGAGGGAGTGCCGGGCATTACTGTAACCAATAGAGATCTCACCAACGGACTGATCGCAAATACGGGCACTTGGTATGCTGCCACCAATAATTCAGCCAAAATTCAACAAGTCCTTGACAGCATCGGCGGGACCAATGGCGCAACCCTCTTGATTCCATCAGGGACTTATTATGTTGCCCCATTGACGATTGATGAATCGAAAGATGCTGACTTTAACACATGTGTTTTTGTGACGCGCGATAATTTAGAAATTGCTGGCAACGGCAAAACCAACACGACCTTAATCGGCTTTAATCGTGCAACAACGATCATTTATCTTGGAGAGACAAGTTCTCATTTGCCTGCTCAGCACTTAAATTTCACGCTCCATGACCTTACCCTTGAAACCCGTCCCCATCTTATTTCTGTCACGAATACAACCAGCGGAGGATATACCAATTATTATGAAAAAGGTGCTTTGAATCCCACAGTGTTTGATCCAGGTTATGATTTTCAAAATACCGGCGCGCTAGTTTATCTTGCTGGAAAGGATGCAACTCATTTTGCCGCCAATCTTTTGATCACCAATTGTCTTTTTCGCAACCCAGACCACGCCATCGCTATTGTCAAAGCAATAACCAATTGCGCTGTCCGCGGCTGCGATTTCATTTGCTGGGAAGGAACCAACGCCTTCACCGGTGAGACCAATGCCGCAGCCAGCCCACGCACCATTACCTACCCGTTCAATCATGGTGTCATTTTCCTCCGCGAAGTAGGGGCGAATAATATTATTGTGGATGGGAACACATTCAATGGAAACCCAAACTTGACCAGTATAACCACAAATACTCTCATCGGAACCAATTGGACCCGTCTCGCGGCAGATGGACTGGTCTTTTTCTTGGGGGGGGGGAACTGGTTTATTGCGCGAAACTCGATCACCAATAATGGCTTGGAGGGCGTGCAGGTAACTGCCGGCCCTACTGCCATCGTCGGAAACATCTTTCAAAATTATGTCAGCATGTTCCCTGCTTGTGCTGTGGCGGCCCATGCTGTTTCGGATGTTGGGGTGACAGGTGCCGAAGCAGATTATTACAACTCCGTTATCGGCAATGCCATCACCGGAGGCCGGCAGGGGGTGGAAAGTGTGGTTTTTCCGGAATACGCCAATCACTCCTTCCGTCTAAACCTGTCAGGCAACACTCTCAATCTTTATCCAGCCACCACTCACTGGGACGATTATCCCGGTGCCGCAGCAACGTTGCAGCAGGGTTCTTACGCCTGGATCTGCGGCAACACGCTCCAAGCTGGTGGTCATGGCCTTCTCATCTTGGATATCATGACCAACTTGGTGGTTTTAAAGAATGACTTCAGCGGAGCCACCCACCGCAGCATCGGCTATTCTTTCGGTGTGACGGACGAAGCCGTGTATGCCGGCTTGCAAGGCGTGGTGGTGGCCAAAAACATCCTGAATCAAGGCGATAGCTATCACCTGAAATTTCCATATCCCGATAGCGGTAATTGGTTTTTGCTTAAAAACCATTATTGGAACAACGGCACTAATGATGTGCCGATGGTCTTGGATGCGGCCAGTTCTCCCGTTCATTTCGTACCATAAAGATTACCATGAAAATAAAATTCTTTGCATTCTGCTTTTTGCTATCGGCGATCGGCTATCAAACCAACGCCCAAATGCAGCAATCTTGGGTAGCCAAATATAACAACGGCCTGACTAACGGAACCCATCAGGCTGTTGCTATGGCGCTGGATTCCAGCGGCAACATATACATCACGGGCTTTTCCCAGAACGCCGCCTCCAACTTGGATTACATCATGATCAAATATGCCCACAATGGCAATCAAATCTGGGCCACCCGATTGGATTCCACCAATCATGCGGACGACAAACCGGTGGCGATAGCCTTGGACAAAAACAATAACGTCATTGTCATGGGCAGCGCGGGAACCGTGAAATATAACACCAACGGCGTTCAGCAATGGACAGCGCCGTATGCCGGTCGGGCCTTGGCCGTGGACACCAATGGAAATGTCTTTGTGACTGGCTTTTCGGAAGCAGATTTTGCCACGGTCAAATTAAGTCCAAGTGGGACGAATATCTGGCTCAAAACTTTTGATTCGACCGGCCATACCGACATTTCGCAAGTGATGGCCGTGGACAGCAGTGGCAACGCCTATGTGGCCGGATTGGAAACATTGGGTTGCCCCCCTCATCTAAATTGCTCAGCACGGGTTGCCCTCATTAAATATGATACCAACGGCAATCAATTGTGGAAGACCAATTCATCCGTTGAAGGATATTATGTACAAGTAGGAGGAATCGCATTAGATGCAAATAATAATATTTATCTTGTCGATGATTTTTTTGACAGTCCGAAGTATGAAACTTTTAAATTTGCCAGTAATGGAAATTTGGTTTGGGTTTCGTACGATGCTTACCTATCCACACTGGCGATTGCTCATAGTCTGAAGGTATGCAAAGATTTGAGCGTTATCATCACCGGTCAAATACCTTACGATTATCCCAACACGAATTATGGAACGGTCAAATTGGACTCAAACGGAACATTAGCTTGGACAAATCTTTATCCTCGACCTGCATTAGGAAATCATGTTGCAACTGGGCTTGCGTTAGACGTAGGCAATAATTCTTATGTCACTGGCTATTCGCAGGGTACCAATTCAGGTTATGACATCGCCACACTCAAATATGATCCCGTCGGCAACGCCTGTTGGGTGCAACGCTACAATGGCTCGGCCAATGGCGACGATGTCGGCAATGCCATCGCGGTGGATGCCAAGGGCAACGTCTATGTGGCCGGTTACGAAACCGTCGCTGGCGGCGGCACCCAAATGATCCTGATCAAATACTCGGTCAAGACCATTGACCACCATGCCGACGGCACCTTTCATTTCCAATATCCCGGCATCCCCGGCCAAAGCTACATCTTCCAAATGGCGACCAATCTCCAAACCTGGACCAACATCGCCACCAACATCGCCGACAACAACAACATCGTCCAATTCTCCGACACCAACAGCCTGACCAATCCCTCCCGCTTCTTCCGCACCCTAGGGCCATGATTACTGGATTGCCAACATTGAGCATTCGATTTTTCGTGTGGTTCGCTTGTTGCGCGGGTTTCAAGTTGCCTCCCAGGCGTACTGTAGGTCGTTTCGCTGAGCTCACCTCGTTATCAAAATTCCAGTAAACAAAATTCGCGGCCCAGTTTATCGTTAACCAGTGACGCTCATTCGCGTGACATTTGTCCTGGTGGTGTCGGATTTGAAACCAGTTCCGCGAGCGGGAGATGTGGCGCGGTGCTGGTTGCAAATTTGACACGACCAGTCATTTCTGGGTTTGAGCGTTCGCGTGGATGGCGTCTGGCTTGGCCTTGGATTAAGCAAGCCGGATGACCTCCACGGGAACGCGAAAAGGGGAATTCCTTATGATACTGCCTTTGGATACTGGTTGCCGTTTTTGGAGCATATTCGGGATGATTCAGGATAACACAAAAATCACAAAACCCTTGTAAACATTGGTCGGGATGAGGTCTGCTGATTCCAGCAAATATCCGTTTCGATTTAGAAGGCAGATGCTCTATCCAACTGAGCTACGGGCGCATGAAACGGGCCGTGGAAAACGACCGGCGTCACCTCTGTTTCGCATAAAATCGCCTCGCCGACAAGCCCAATTCCCTCGCAGAAAGACTTGACGGAGTAGAAAAGAGGGGGTAGGTGTACGTGATAATTATCCGTTTTAATCGCGTCAATATACGCATAACCCTTATGAAAAGAATTGTTGTTCTCTGTTCCTTATTGTTGTCCTGCGCCAGCCTGCTGGCTCTGCCCTCTTTCGACCCGTTTGCCGATGCTACCGCCAGCGGCGGCAGCAGTTACGCCAACGGTGCCGTCCTTTGGGGGCAAACGAACGCAGCGGGAGAAATTTGGTGGGGCTTGAACAACACTGGTACCGGTCCAGCCGTGGTCATGACCAATATCAATCTAACGTACCCTGGCCTGCCTGCTTCCTCCGGCAACGGAGTGCTGATCAAGAGCAGCAGCGCCGCCGGTCCCAGCGCCGGCATCAATATCGGCGCGCATGCCGCCGCCACGAGTAACACGCTCTACTATTCTTGCCTCATCAAACTGCCTGATATTGGCACTCTTTCAACCACTTTTGGCGCCTTCTGCATGGCCTTCAACAACACCACCAGAACCGCCAACGGATCCGGGGCTGCAACTCCGGTCGATGATCACGGGATATTGTTTATCCTTAAGACCAACACCAGCCCGACACCGCAATACCTCTTGGGTGTCGGCAAAAGCACCGGCGGTACTTTTACCACTCGAATTTTTGATTTTAATACTTACTTGGGGACAAACGATACTGTCTTTGTCGTCGTGGAATACGAAATTGTTGGCGGTCCAACATCCGGGACAGATGACATTTGCCGTTTGTGGATTAATCCATCCTCCTCCACTTTTGCGACTACTTCTTATCCGACGCCTAACGCGACCACAGCCACGGCCACGGCCACGGAACCAGATGCCATCACGCTAAACAGCTTTATGGTGATGAATCGTAACAGTTCCCTGCCCACCACCATGATCATGGATGAACTTCGCCTTGGCACCACTTGGGCCTATGTCACCGGCGGCTCGGAATTCACTCTCCAACCGACGAGTGCACAATCGCCCGCCCTCGGTTCCACTGTCAACATCAGCGCCATCGCCAAAAGTTCGGATGGAACGACCCCCATCTATAAATGGAAGCGCAATGGGGTCAATCTGACCGATGGTTCCCAGGCGGGCGGTTCAACTGTGGCCGGTTCCGCCACCACCAACTTGACCATCACCGCTGTGGGCGGAAATGATTCCGGCACTTACACATGCATGGCGTCCAACACCGTTTATGGCGTATCCTCCTCCAGTTCAGTGCTGGTGGTGGCTGACCCTTACATTGTCACCCAGCCCGTTGCCGCCCAAGCGTTGCAGCCCGGTGCGACCGCCAACATGAGCGTCTCGGTTCTTGGCACTCCGCCGGTGACCTACCAATGGAATAACCACAGCGGCGCTTTGACGGATAATGGCCACTTTGTCGGCTCGACCACCTCTAATCTCTCGGTCGTGAATATCTCCTTTGGTGATGCAGACAGTTATTACTGCGTGATCACCAGCGGAGTGGGAACCGCCACCACGGCCAATTCTGTCCTCACGATCAGTGACCCGGCTTTTACGGTCCCGCCGGTGAGCACCACCAACCTGTTCGGCACGAACGCCTATTTTACCGTGGGAGTGACGGGGACCGGCCCGTTTACTTATCGCTGGCAGCGTAATTTCCAGGATCTGACCGACGGCACCTCCACTTCCGGCACCGGCTCGATTATTTCCGGATCAGGAACTTCGGCCTTGACCATTTCCGGGATTGCTTTTGCCGATGACGCCAGCTTTTCGGTTAATGTCACCAATAGTGTCGGCGGAAGTTCCATCGGACAACCCGTAACCCTGACGGTGGTTGATCCGATCATTACGATGCAACCGACCAACGTTTCGATCGTGGCGGGCAGTCAGGCCAGCTTCACCGTTGGCGTGGCGGGCAGTCAACCGAACGGGTTCCCGATTTTTTACCAGTGGCGCAAAGGCAGCACGAAACTCTCCAACGGCGCAAATATTTCCGGTTCCACGACGACCAATCTGACCATTATCAACGCCCAAGCCTCCGATGCCGGCAGCTATAACCTGCAAGTTAATGGCGCGGACGGGACGACGAATTTCAGTTCCAATGCAATCTTGAGCATCACTGTTCCCGTTTCGATTGTCAGCCCGCCGCTTAACCGGACGCAGCGCGTCGGTGAAAACACGGCGTTTGCCGTTGGCGCCGCGGGCAGCGGCCTGACTTATTCCTGGACGAAGGATGGCGGCAGCGTGATCAGCACCAATTTTTCGGTGGTCGTGAACAACATCCAGCTTTCCGATTCCGGCACTTATCAGGTCGTGGTCGGTGGGACCGTCGGGAGCGCGACTTCCTCGGCTACTTTGACGGTGGTGACGAATATGATTCATCTTTCCACCAACCGATTGGTGATTTCCCGCGTGGGCGATGGGGCGCAAATTCTGAACCGATCCACCATCAGTCCATTGGGGAACACGCTGTATATCGACCAATATGACACCAACGGAAACTATTACGCCTCCACCATGATTCCCAACAATCTGGCCAGCAATTCTCAGGCTTTGATTGTGGACGGGCAGGACACCACCAGTGGCGCTGTGGGCTTGATTGAATCCGTCCTCGGTGTTTCACCCAATAATCGCTACCTCGGTTTCGGCGGCTACAATGTGACTTGGCCGTACACGTCAAATGCCTTGGATGCCGCCACTTCCGCCAATGCTCCCCGTTGCGGCGGCGTGATCAACGGGCTGGGCTACTATGCCATGACTTGGCGCAGCACCAACGCGTTCAACGGTTCGCCCATCCGGGGCTGCATGCCTGATAGCACCGGCAACAATTTCTGGGTGGCCAACGGCACGGGCGTCCATTATGTCAGCGGTTCAGCCAACGTCACCATGAACAACAGCAACGCCGTGAGCAATGACCGGTTAATTCAGGGCTTTACCAATACGACCACTCACACCTATGACCTTTATGTCTGTTCGGCTTCGACCACGAACAGTGGTCTTTACAAGTTCCCTGGCACGGCCATCACCGCCACCAATTTTACGGTGTTATTTACCAATGCCGGCGTGAATCTGAACAATGAATTTGCCATCAGCCCGGACGGCCTGACCGCCTATATCGCTCAAGGCGGCATCAATGCCAACACCGGCAGCCTTGCCCGTTTCGATAATAGCGGCGGCACCTGGCTTAATTCTTATAACTTCACGGTCCCGTCCCGCAGCGTTCTGGTGGATTGGAGCGGCTTCACCGGCGGCGGTGTCAACGGCGCGGGGGCCGTGCTCTATGTCACCACGGCGGAAACCAACAATAACCGGCTGTTGAGCATTACAGACAACAATTCCTCTTCACCCACCAACTTGCTGGCCACGGCCGGGACCAACACCCTGTTCCGCAGCGTCCGCTTCGGTGTGCCGGCTGATCCGCCCTCGATCGGCGCTCAACCCGTGACCCAATCGGTGACCTCAGGCAGTGGCGCCACTTTATCGGTTACTCCGTCCGGCAGTGCCCCGTTCACCTTCCAATGGTACTTTGGCGGCAATCCGATCAGCGGAGCCACCAACTCATCCTTGTCTTTCTCCAGCGTCCAGCTCACTAATGCCGGTTCCTATTTCGTGGTCGTTTCGAACGAACTGAATTCCGCGACCAGTTCCACGGCGGTCCTGACGGTCCTCTCCCAGCCTTCGTTGTCCATCTCGTCGGCGGGGACGAATGTGGTGCTTTCCTGGCTGGCGGTTTATACGAACTTCACCCTGCAAGGGTTGGTGGATCTGACCACCACCAATTGGACCACGGCCGGCACTCCCACCGTGGTTGGGGCCAACAATCAGGTGACCAATCCCAATGCCGGGGTGTCCAAGTTTTACCGGCTAAAGCATTAAAGTTCTCGGCCCCTGCCGGTTTCAATCGTTGGAGTGGGAACGAGTTGTTCCCACTCCTTTTTTGTCTCTGCTGACAGCGTCATTATTACGTCCAAGTTGCGCCGGATGTGAATTATTAAGTGAGTGCAAACGAAAAGCGGCAGAGCAAGGACTGGCGGCATTGTTCTCTCCGCTTTCTTCCTGCACCCACGGCGGAATGGAATCATTCTGTCACCCACTTATCATCAAACCCAGTTAAGCCAATTTCCCGTAATTCCACTTGACGGAGTTGGCCCGTCCTGTATGATTTTTAATTAATATCCCAATTGCCGTTAGCCGTTTAAAAAACAATTAACTTATGAAAAAGTTCTCCACCGTGTACGTTCGTACACTGCTTCGCCTTGCCCCGGTTTTCACTTTAATGGCCACTTGCACCATGGTTCAGGCCATCGGTTCGCTGCCCATCAGTGAGGAATATAACTACACGGCGGGAACCGATATTGGCGGCACCGCCGCTGTGCTTGTCACCGGCTGGACCAACGGTTTGGCTGGCACGACCCTCGGTGGCAATACGCCCAAGGTGGCCAGTGGCAATTTGTCCTATCCCGGCTTGGCCACTTCCGCCGGTAATTCCCTGACCAATGCCGCCGGGGCGGCGGCTCAGGGCATTCGTTTGGCGCCCGGTGCCGGGGCGACTTTTGGCTCATCCGGCAATGTTCTTTGGTATTCGGCCCTGCTGAAGATCAACAGTCTTGGGACGCTGACCACGAACGGAGAATATATTATTTCCCTGAATAACACCGTTAATCCGGCCAACACCACCGCTGACCCCACCACCATTCCGGGCCGCACCTTTGTCCGGGCCAGTACTAATTCCGGCAAATTCAACATTGGATTTGAGGTGGGTTATGGCACCACCAGTGATACGGTGGATTATGGCGCTGCCCCGGTTGATTTCAGCCCCGGCAGCACGGTCTTCATCGTCGTCGCTTACACCAACAGCGTCGCGCCGCAAAAAGGGGCCATGTGGATCAACCCGGATCCTTCGGCTTTTGGCGGGAGCCAGCCTGCGCAAACGATTACCAGAACCCCCACCACCACCATGACCGTAGTCACTCTGGGGAGCCTCCTGGTCTTGAGCCACACAAACACCACCCCGTCTTACACCCTTGATGAACTCCGCTTTGGCGCGTCTTGGGCCAGCGTCACGCCAGCGGGACCTCCGGGATTCACCAACACTTTGGCTGCCATTCAAACGAACAATGCCGGCTCAACCGTGACCCTTAATCCCGGGACCACCGGTCCGGGGACGTTGACTTATCAATGGAAAAAGAACGGCTCCAATTTAACTGATGGCGGCGACGTCTCCGGTTCGACCACGGGTATTCTGACTATTACTGGCATCGGCACTGTGGATGCTGCTTCGTATGCCCTGGTTGTGACCAGCAATCCCAATGGCACTTCCACCAGCGCCACATCTGTCCTCGTGATCAATGACCCGTATATCGCGACCCAGCCCGTCGCCAGCCAAAACGTTCCGCCGGGCAGCACGCTCAATATAAGCCTAACCGCTTTCGGCGCGGGTTTGACCTATCAATGGAAATTCGGCGGAGTCAATCTGACCGATGATGGTACCCACATCCTGGGTTCGACCACCAGCAACCTTACCCTGGTCAATGTGTCCGCCGCTGATAATGGCAGCTACGCCTGTGCCATCACCAATTCTCTGAGCGGTTCAACCATCAGTTCTAATTCCGTCCTCGTTATTAATGATCCCGCCATTGCCACCCAGCCGACGAATCAAAGCGTGAATTTTGGCGCGACCACCGCGTTCAGTATCACCGCCTCAGGCACCAGTCCGTTTGTTTATCAATGGCAGAAAAATGGCGCTGCCCTCAGTGATGGTCCGGCTCCTTCGGGTTCGGGCGCGACGATTTCCGGTTCCGCCACTTCCGCGTTGACCATCGCGGGCGTGGCCTTTGCCGATCAAGGAACCTATTCCTGCATTGTCACCAACGACCAGGGCGATTCACTTCCTCATTCGGCGGCCAGCAGTCCGGCCACGCTCACGGTTAAAGACCCGATCATCACCGTCCAGCCTCAGAATACCACAGTAGTTTCCAACACCCTCGCCACCTTCTCAGTCATGGCGACGGGCAGCGGAACGATTACTTATCAATGGCGCAAGGCCGCGGTTAATCTGAGCAATGGCGGCAACATCACTGGTTCCACCACGACCAGTTTGACCGTGCTGAATGCCCTTTCGGCTGATGCTGGCAGCTACAATGTCCTGGTCGTCGGCGCGGATGGTTCCACCAACACCAGCACCAGCGGCGTCTTGAGTGTGATCAACCCTGCGGCCCTTCTTATCGGCCCTCAATCCCGCGTGACCCGCGCGGGCGACAACGTTGCCTTTGCCGTGGTGGCGGGCGGGACTTCCCCGACCTATCAATGGTCCAAAAACAACAATCCGATCAGCAACGCCACCAATAGCGCCTACAAAATCACCGGCCTGCAAACCGGCGATGCCGGCACTTACTCTGTTTCAGTTGACAACGGGGCAAATCAGCCGGTGTCTGCCTCGGCCACGCTCTCGGTTCAAGCTGGCCTGATCCATCTCTCGCCCAGTCTGCTGGTCGTTTCCCGTCTGGGCGACGGCGCCCAAGTCTTGACTCGGGCCACCAACGGCGATGGCAATACCATCTATCTCGATCAATTTGACACCAGCGGCAATTATTCTTCCTCCATCATGATTCCGGACGATCTCTCGGTCAGTCCCCAGGCTTTGATTGCGTCCGGGCAGGACAGTGCGACGGGCGCGGTCGGTTTGGGTTCAACCATTTTGGGGACGTCTCCCGACAATCGTTTTATCGGTTTTAGCGCGTTTAATACCAACCGGCCTTACGTGGCCGCCAATTTCCTGGATTCCACTGTGCCGACGACGGTGGCCCGGGGCTTCGCCTCGATCAACGGCCTGGGCTATTATCAGATGACCCGGAGCACCACCGCCCTTTCCGGCGTGGCCTTGCGTTCGGCCATGCCGGATGCCAACGGCACCAACTTCTGGAACGCCACCGGTGAAGGCATTAAATATTTGACTAATGGGAATAACGTTGTGATTGACACCGCCACTGCGACCCACAATTGGCGCGCCATTCAGGGTTTCACCAACACCACCACTCATACCTATGATTTGTACGCCTCCAGCGCCGCCACCGCCGCCAGTGGTATCTACAAAGTCAGCGGCACGCCGACCTCCACCAGCACCTTTGCCACTCTTTTCCTGAATCAATCCACCAATCTGGTCAATGAATTCTCCGTCAGTCCCGATGGCTTGACCATTTACATTGCCGAAGGTCAGATCAACGCCAACACCGGCCTTCTTGCCCGCTGGGATAACGTGGCTGGAACCTGGACCTCTAATTATATGTTCGCCGCTGTTTCGCGCGGCTTGGTGGTTGATTGGAGCGGCTTTGCTGGCGGCGGCGCGACTGGCATGGGTGCCATTCTTTATGCCACCACGGGTGAAACTAATGCCAATCGCATTGTGAAAATCACCGACAACGGCGCTGCTTCCCCCGTCACGACTTTGGCCACGGCCGCCCCCAACACCATCTTCCGTGGCATCCGCTTCGGCCCGGTGGCCGATTCCGTTTCCATCGCCACTGGACCCCAAGCTCAAACACTTGGCGTTGGCGCTGCGAGCGCTACCTTCTCAGTCACCGCCGCCGGCTCCGCTCCGTTCACTTATCAATGGCGCAAAAACGGCAGTAACATCTCCAGTGCCACCAATTCGTCCTTCACCATTTCCAATCCAACTTCCGCCGATAATGCGAGCTACAGCGTCGTGGTGAGCAATGACATTCCCAGCAGCGCCACCAGCGGCGATGCCGTTCTGGTCATCGCTGACCCCACCATCACCGCCCAGCCGCAACCAGCCTCCGCTGAATGTGGTGGCACCGCCACTTTGACCGTGACTGCCGGTGGCACTGGCACCCTCCATTATCAATGGTATCAAGGCGCTTCCCCTGTTGGCTTGGACTCCAGCAGTTTGAGTTTCAGCCCGGCGACTGTGGCCAATTCCGGCACCTACTCCGTGGTGGTCACCGGGGACAACGGTTCCATCACCAGTTCCGTCGTGGTTCTCTCTGTGGTTGACACCACCGCACCCACCGTCACCGTCACCGGGACCAGCCCTCTGACCATCGAATGTCATGGCGGCTATTCTGATGCCGGGGCCACTGCCAGTGATGTCTGCGCTGGCACTTTGACTGCCACCTTGACGGGCGGCAGCGTCAACGCCAATGTCCCCGGGACTTATACCCTGACGTATTCGGCGACCGACGGCTATAACTCCGCCTCGGCCACTCGCGTTGTCCAGGTCACCGATACTGTCGCTCCGGTGGTTTCTGTTACCGGCAGCAATCCGTTTCGTCTGGTGCTGCACACGACCTTTACCGATCCTGGCGCGACCGCCAGCGACACGTGCGCGGGCACGCGGACGGTTTCGGTCAGCGGCAGCGTGGATCAAAACACGGCCGGTTCCTACACCCTGAACTATTCGGCCACCGACGGCAACGGCCACGCCAGCGGTGCCTCCCGGGTGGTCAATGTGGTGGACGAAATTCCCGCCACCGTCAGCACCCAGCCGACCAATCAGCTCATCGAATGCCACACTTCCGCTACTTTGGTCTCAGTCGGCAGCGGGACAGCGCCTTTGGGTTATCAATGGTATTTTAACACCGGCGAATCAGCCGTCGCGATTTCCGATGCGACCAATGCCACTCTGACCTTGAATCCGTTTGTGGCCGGGAATGTGGGCAGCTATACCGTGGTTGTCACCAACGCCTTTGGCACCAATACCAGCTCGACCGCCGTGCTGACCATTACGGATACCACGGGTCCGGTGATTACCGTCACGGGCGGCAACCAGACCGTTGAATGTCATGGCGGTTATTCGGATGCGGGCGCAACGGCCAGTGATGCCTGTGCCGGAACTCTGTCCGCCACGCTGATCGGCGGGAGTGTCAACGCCAATGTCCCGGGCACTTATACTTTGACCTATTCCGCCACCGATGGCGTCAACGCCAGCACGGCGGCACGAGTGGTCAGTGTGGTGGATACCACCGCTCCGGCCATTACTGTCACGGGCGGCAACCAGACCATTGAATGTCATGGTGGTTACAGTGACGCGGGCGCAACGGCAACCGACACTTGTGCCGGCACGGTTTCCGCAACCCTTACTGGCGGGAGCGTCAATGCCAATGTCACCGGCGTTTATACCCTGACCTACACGGCGACCGACGGAGTCAACCCTGGCGCGGCTACGCGGGTGGTTAGTGTGGTGGACACGACCGCCCCGGTCATCAGCGTGACCGGCGGTAATCAGACCATTGAATGTCATGGCGGCTACACCGAGGCGGGCGCAACAGCGACCGACACTTGTGCCGGGACTCTTTCCGCTACGCTCACTGGCGGGAGCGTCAACGCCAATGCTGTTGGCACCTATACCTTGACCTACACCGCGACCGACGGCATCAACGCCAGCACCGCGATTCGTACTGTGACCGTGCATGACACCACTGGACCGGTGATCACGGTCACCGGTAACAATACGACCAATGTGCCCTCGAATGTGAGCTATACCGATGCGGGCGCGACCGCCAGCGACGCCTGTGCCGGAACGGAAAGCGTGACCCCCACTGGCTCGGTCAATGTTAACGTGGCAGGCAGCTATACCATCACCTACACCGCGACCGATGGCGTCAATGCCTCGACCAATTATCGCACGGTTAATGTGGTTGACACCGTGCCGGTCATCACCTTCCTGTCGCCGAGCCAGACGAACGATGCCGGCACAACCTTAAACTTGACAGTGAACAACACCGGCGCGGCACCGCTCTCCTACTTCTGGCGGAAGAACGGGACCAACTTGGCGAATGGCGGCAGCATCTCCGGCGTTGGCACGACGGCATTGACCATTACCAACCAGTTGCGGACCAATGCGGGTAATTACACCGTGGTCATCACCAATGCTTCCGGCGCGATCACCAGCGCAGTGATTGTGGTGGCGGTGAACGATCCGGCCATTCTGACGCAGCCGCAAAACGGCTCGGCCGATGCCAGTGGGAGCTACACCTTCACGGTGGTCGCGGGCGGCACGCCGATGCTGCATTATCAATGGTATAGCAGCAACGCCGTGGCCCATACGACGGCCAAGGTGACGGGTCAAACCAACTCGAGTTTGGTGCGGCCTGCCGTCACCGCCGGGACGACCTATTACTTCGTGACCGTGAGCAACAGCTTCGGCACGGTGAGCAGTTCGGCGGCCAGCTTGGTCATCACCGTGCCGCCCGCGATCACGCTGCAACCGGCGAATGCAAACCGGACGGTTGGCCAACCCGTGACTTTGGCCGTGGTCGCCAGCGGGACTCCGACGCTGGGCTATCAATGGTATAAGAACGGGACGTTGATTCCGGGCGCGACGGCGACGAATCTGGTGTTCGTCAACTTGCAAGTGACCAACAGCGGGACCTATACCTGCACCGTGACCAATGGTGC
>CAIYOY010000331.1 GCA_903927905.1 uncultured Verrucomicrobiales bacterium
CTCTGTGAGGCGCAGCACGTTGAAACGGAGTAAGCGCTAAATTTTAATTACGCTCTTATGGCTGGCCACGCGCTGCGCCTCACAGAGGCGCGCTCCGACGGAATCCGAACCTTCCGTTTAAAGATTCCCAAAAGGGCAGGGGAATCCGACCGGACACGCGGCATCAATTTATGGCCGGGCGTGACGCAGCTTTTCCAATTCCTTGCGCAAAGGCCTCCAATACAATCTGTCTTTCGCGCGCTCCAAGTTTTCTTCTTTGGCCAGCGCCCGCTCCAATTCCTTCGTCTTGCCCAATGCCGCCAGAGCCAGCAATGGCCGCTTAACCGCCAATTTCCGGGCGGGCAGGGGATAACGCTTGGCCAGTCCGATTAGTAATTGTGGAGTCCGCATTTCTTGCAGCCAAAATTGAATTTGACTGGGATTTGGTCGCTTAACGTTCTCGAAATAATTCGCTTCAACCAAACGGCGGATCATCGGCCAATCTTTGTCCCGCTGAGTTTTCTTGGCTTGCACCAGGTCGGGCAGGGAGAGCAGATCGCATTCAGTTCCATCGGGCATTTCAATGGACGTCCGTCGCCGCCAAAGCTTCGCAAATGAATCCACTCCGCGCATTTTGGACATGACATCCACCCGCATCCGGGGCGCGTCCGGGTGCTGGCAGCGGAAATGAATGGCCAGCCCGCGACGGAGATATTTTGGGTCAAACGGCGGAACAGCAATGACCTGGGCTTGCAGATCTTTCAACGCCCGGCGCAGTCGGGCCAGATTGGCGGCGTTGGCCAGTATGGCCAGATCCGTGTCGCGACTAAACTCCGCTGCGCCGTAAAACACGCAGGCCTGACCGCCCATGAGCAGGGCGCGGACGCGGTGCTTGCGCATCGAAGAAAGGACTTTGCGTATCGGGTTCGGGATCAAGAGAGCCTCCGAGCGCGAGATAGGTTTGCCACAGTTTCTCGCTTTCCAGCCAGCGTTGGACGGGCGTGAGCCGATACCATTCGGCCCACTCTTCTCCGACCAATTCTTCCGGTTGAATCATGCCTTATGGATAACAGATTGAAACGCGGATGTAAACCTTTAGCCCTGAATCTTGAACAGGAGGAAACGGAGGGAACGGAGAAGATGAAAACCATTTAACCGCAAAGAACGCAGAGATCACAAAGAAATAAATCTCTGCGCTCTCTGCGTTCTTTGCGGTTAAATAATTTCTTCCGCCGACCTCTGCTTTCTCTGCTCGCTCCTGTTCAAAGATTCCCACGCGGGCAGGGGAGAGCAGGGGAATCCCGCCGCCAACCGGCATAAAAGGCTTGATAATGGGACGGGGAAGGGGAGGATGACAGCAATTTCAAATTTGAGATTTCAGACAGGGGCATCTGATTTCGGCGGATTGGGAAACGGGGCGGGTTTGAAATTGGCCTTGAGTGTTCGGATGAAAGCGTCGGCTTTCTTTTGCCTTTCAAAATTCGATTGCGTTGCGGTATTCAAGCGTCGTTGGCCCTCAATCGGCGAATCCTGCAAATTGCCCGCCCACGCCCGTAATTGTCGCGAGCACGATTCAGCTTTTGATTTCAAATCTGAAATTTGAGATTTCAAATGCCGGAAGCGCTCCAGTCGTTCCATTAAACACAGCATGGAACGCACCTCGCCGGCGGAGCCTCGCGCAATATAGAGAAAGGTCAACAATTCCGGCGTGGTCCCGCGCTCGAACCCTTCCGCAATATTATTGGACACTGATACGGCGGCGCGTTCCAACTGATCCTGCAAGCTTCGCTGACGGACAAAGGCCTCGTCCTGGGTGCAGACATAAACACGTTCGGCCAATACAATGGCTTCCATCCATACCGGCAAATCCTCAAAACGTTTGTAGGTCATAAAATAGGGTTATCCGATCGGACTCCCCGTTCAATCTCAAATCTGAAATTTAAGATTTCAAATTCTTTCCGCCGCCAATCGGCATAAAAGGCTTGATAACGGGGCGGAGGAGGGGAGGATTAGGGGTAAGATTAACAAATTATGAAATTGTCGCGGATTCTTTGGGCATTGCTTCGCATCGTGGGAGTTTTAGGTTTAGCTGTCGGGCTGTCTTTGATATTTATTTCCCTTCTTGGTATCCTTACGAAAGCATCCGCGATTAAACTTCCATTGTTGATTTGGGGCGTTGCTATTAGTGCCGTTTCGATTTGGGGCAGGCGCTTCAAATGATGCCCTGGTATGGATGGGAAATTGAAAATGTTCCTCTTTCTTTATCCGCGTTCATACTTGTAATCCGTGGTTAATAACGCGACTTTTCCCTTTCCCCACGCACTTTTCACGATTATGTTCCTGCGACTGTTATTTTATTAAATGGACGCAGCACATATTAGAAATTTTAGCATCATCGCCCATATTGATCATGGGAAGACCACGCTTTCGGACCGCCTCCTGCACATGACCGGCACCATCGCCACCCGCGATATGTCGGAACAATTGCTCGATGCCATGGATTTGGAGAAGGAACGCGGCATCACCATCAAGGCCCATCCGGTCACCATGCTCTATAAGGCCAAGAACGGCGAAGAGTACGAACTGAACTTGATTGATACGCCCGGTCACGTGGATTTTTCCTACGAAGTGTCGCGCAGCTTGAGCGCGTGCGAGGGTGCGCTGCTGATCATTGACGCAGCCCAAGGGGTCGAGGCGCAGACGGTGGCGAATGTTCATCTGGCGATGAAGCAGGAGCTGACGATCATCCCGGTGATCAACAAAATTGATCTGCCGCACGCGAATGTCGCCCTGGCCAAGACGCAGATGGAAGACATTCTTGCGATTCCAGCCGACACGGCGATCCTGGCGAGCGCGAAGGAAGGCATCGGTATTGAGGATATTTTGGAAGCAATCATCGCACGCATCCCGGCGCCGAAGCCGACGGGCGCGCCCTCGATGCAGGCGTTGGGTTTTGATTCGTATTTCGACATGTATAAGGGCGTGGTCACGCATGTGCGCGTGTTCAACGGGGAATTGAAGGCGGGGATGCAGGTGAAGTTGTTGCATTCCGGCAAGACGGTTGAGGTGAAGGAAGTCGGGAGCTTTAATCCGAAGCCGTATGTGCGCGATCGGTTGCAGGTCGGCGAGACGGGTTACATGACGGCCAATATCAAAAGCCCGAAGGACGTGAAGATGGGCGATACCATCACGGAATCGAAGAATCCTTCGCCGGTGTTGCCGGGTTTCAAGGAGATCCATCCGATGGTGTTCAGCGGAATTTATCCGATCAACACAGCGGATTACGAGCATTTGAAGGGAAACCTGGGCAAGTTGCAATTGAACGATTCGGCGTTTGTGTATCAGGCGGAAAGTTCCGTGGCGCTGGGCTTCGGGTTCCGTTGCGGATTCCTGGGATTGTTGCATTTGGAAATCGTGCAGGAACGTCTGCGCCGCGAATACGGCATGGACATCATCGCGACGTATCCGAGCGTGGTCTATAAGATCTCGATGACCGACGGCACGGTGAAGGAAGTGGATAACCCGGCGTTCATGCCGGAGGTGAATTATATCGAGAAGATCGAGGAACCGATGGTGTGGGCGTTCGTGATCTGCCCGAATGAATATATCGGCGACATGATGGCGTTGATCGCGGAAAAGCGCGGCACGGTGGATCACACGGAAACGTTGGACGATCGCCGCGTTATGTTGACCAGCGCGCTGCCGTTGAGCGAGATTTTGATAGACTTCCATGATCGCATCAAGAGCATCACGCGCGGGTTTGGTTCGATGGATTATGAACATGCGGGTTATCAGCCGGCGGACATGGTGAAGCTGGACATGCTGGTGAATGATGAATCGGTGGATGCGTTTTCGTGCATCGTGCATCGTTCGAAGGCAGAGGGCAGGGGACGTGCGCTGGCGGCGAAGCTGAAGGAAGTGATTCCCAAGCAGCAATATCAAGTGGCCATCCAGGGTGCGATCGGCGGAAAGATCATCGCGCGCGAAACGGTCAGCGCCATGCGCAAGGATGTGACGGCAAAATGTTACGGCGGCGATATTTCGCGCAAGCGCAAATTGTTGGATAAACAGAAGGAAGGAAAAAAGCGGATGAAATCCTTCGGCTCGGTGAACATTCCGCAAGAAGCATTTATTGAGGTTCTCAAGGCATAACTATGAAATTACGCTGGTTCCTTTCGCCTGTTTTAAGGCAAGCCGTAGATGTCACCAAACATGTCCGCAAACTGCTGCACGCGCAAAAAGACATTCTGTCTTCCCAGTCCATCGAGGCGGTGAACACTTGTCTGAATCTGACCCAAACGGCTATAGATGAAGATCAGCCCGATCTGGTGTTGCTCAACGAGATGAAGCGGATGGATGAAGTGGTCGGGAAAATGATCAAGCCATATCCCAGCGCCCAATGGCGCGAGAACATCGAAGTCATGTTGGTGGCGATCGTGGTGGCCATGGGCATCCGGACTTTTTTCGTGCAACCGTTCAAGATCCCGACCGGCTCGATGCAGCCAACGTTGTATGGAAACACAATGGAAGATATGCGGCAAAGTCCGGCCAGTGACATGCCCGGACCTTTTGGGAGAATTTTTCAAGCGGTCGCCTATGGCCGGTTTTATCACGAATTTGTTCCATCCGAACACGGAACGATTATGGAAATCAAACCGGTCGGACACATCGGAAAATTTATCAATTATCAAGACATCATGGTCCAATACGCGAACACATCCGGATTAACCAAACACACTTTTTGGTTTGTGCCCGATGATGGAATTCCCATGCCCAACCCAAGAAATCCTACCGGCGCGGGCTTGGTCGAAAACCTGTCCTTTAATAAAGGCAATGTGGTGATGCGTTTTAAAGAAGATACGGGCGATCATTTGTTCGTGGATCGGTTGACCTATAATTTCCGGCACCCAAAACGCGGTGAAATCGTTGTCTTTAAAACCAAAGGGACGGCTATTCCTGACCAAACCCAGTTTTATATCAAGCGCCTGATCGGCTTGCCCAATGAAAAAATCAGCATCGGCGACGATCGGCATGTTCGGATCAATGGCAAACGACTGGACGCCTCCACGCCGCATTTCGAAAACATCTATGGATTTGACCCAAAAAGCGATCCTCAGCCGAGCCAATATAGTGGCCACGCTTTCTATGGAAATTTTGACAGCCCTCAATATGAACACCAAATCAGTCCCAATCATTTCATGGTTTTTGGCGACAACACCTTAAACAGTTCTGATTCCCGCTATTGGGGTGAGGTTCCCGACGAAAACATCATTGGCAAATCCTGGCTGGTCTATTGGCCGATCACCACAGGGACAAACGGACGCTTCGGTTGGGGCCAGAAATAAGCCCAAGCCGATAATCCAATTACAGCATTTCAACTCGAGCGAAAACTGTAGCCGCTTTTTAGGCCATAGGGGCGGACGGCCTGTCTACAAGTAACCTTGGAACATAATTCATTGGCTTTTCTTATGATTTATAACCCAAACACATTATTTCGCACAATGTTTGTTATATTTAATACAGATACAGCCTTGAATTGATTGGGACTGCCCTGCTTAATCATTCAGTAGGAAGTTTGATCGGAACCGGTTTATGTGGTGCTTCATCGCCATAGAAATTGGGCCGGGTGATCGCGCCGCCTGCGGTCAATAAATCCATGACCGGCTGATTGTGGGCTGCGGCAGCAATTCCATAAGGAGATTCGTCGTTAATATCGCGGACGTTTATCTGGGCCCCTGCTTGTAAAAGCAGTTTAACAACATAGGTGCTGCCAACCCGGCACGCGGACATCAACGGCGTGAAACCTTCTGGATTTGTCGCAGCCAGATTGACCGGGCCTTTATGCGAAACAAGCATCTCCATAACGTCTTCGTAATCAGCATCGCTTGGTTTGGGATTCCAATCGGCGTGCAGCGCGCTCCAGCCGGTATTGTCTTGCAAGGCTGGATCAGCGCCGTGACTCAAGAGCAGGTTGACCGTTTCCGGCAAGCGCGCCCAAGCCGCCAGCATTAATGGAGTCTGAAGTGAGCGATTACGCAGGTCCGGGGCGATGTTTGCGGCCAAAAACATTCCGATGATATCGTTGTGGCCGTTCTGGGCCGCAATGTGGAAAGGCGTGTTGCCAGGGCTGAGCAAACTGCGATGGGTGGGATTGGCTCCTTTGGCGAGAAGCAATGCAACAACTTTGTTGGAACCTTTTTCGGCGGCAAAATATAAGGCGGTTCGGCCGAGGTTGTCGGTTTGATCCACTTTGGCGCCGTCATCCAAAAGTTTTTGCACGGTGGCCAGATCGCCCTTGGCGGCAGCCAGATGCAACGGCGCGGTGGCGCAACCCTGGAAAAGCAGGGTGGCCAGAATGATGGTCAGAGTAACTTTCATAAAAATGGTGGGCGATGAGGGATTCGAACCCCCGACCAACAGCGTGTAAAGCTGCTGCGCTACCGCTGCGCTAATCGCCCCACGCACAATTTACGATTTTTGATTTATGATTGACGAGCAAAATCTGTGTCAAATCCCCTGCCCTTGGGCAAACCCTTGTTGGCGCAAGGACTCGTAGAGGACCAGGGCAACGCAGTTCGAAAGATTTAACGAACGGACTTGCGGATGAAACATGGGGATGTTCAGGCACTGTTCCGAATATTTCGACAGCAAGTCTTTGGGCAACCCGGCGGTTTCGCGGCCAAAGACCAGATAATCGTTTGGTTGATACTGGACTTCGGCGTAGTGACGGGTTCCACCGGATTCAATCAGCCAAATTCGGGCGTCCGGCGGCAATTGTTGTTGGAAGTCGGCCCAATTTTTCCAACGGTGCCAGTCGAGGTATTGCCAATAATCCAAGCCGGCGCGTTTGAGATCTTTGTCCTCCAATCTGAATCCGAACGGCTCGATCAAATGCAACTTGGTGCGGGTGGCGGCGCACAAGCGGGCGACGTTGCCAGTATTGGCGGGGATTTCAGGCTCGAGCAGGACGACGTTCATAATACACTTTCCACAAAACCAGCCCGTGCGCCGGCGCAGTCATGCCGGCGGAACAGCGATTTTTTTTGGCGAGAATATTTTTAATCTCATCGGCCGGTATCTTCCCCTGCCCTATCTGCACCAAAGTTCCGACGATGCCCCGGCACATTTTATAGAGGAACCCGTCGCCCTCGATGATCCAGGTCAGCAACGGGCCGGAACGTTTGATTTCGCAGCGAGTTAAAGTCCGCACCGTAGATTTGACTTCGTAATCCCGGGTGGCGGTCAAGGATTTGAAATCATGTTTGCCGACGAACAATTTCGCTGCGGAACGCATCGCCTTCACATCGAGTTTGCCGCCGACATGCCAGGCCTGGCCGAGCAGCAGCGGATTCATGGCAAAATGATTCCAAACGTAATAGCGATATTGTTTACCCTTCGCATCAAACCGGGCGTGAAAATCTTCGGGCACTTTTTCCGCCGCCATGATGCGGATATCGTCCGGCAAAAAGGCGTTGAGAGCGATCGCCAGCTTGGCCGGCGTCATCTTGAATTGTTCGTCAGGAATATCCACATGCGCCACCATGCCATGGGCGTGAACCCCGGTGTCGGTGCGGCTGGAACTGTGGATTCGCTTGACCCCCGGGAAAAATCTCAGCAGCGATTCTTCGATGCGTTGCTGCACACCGATGCCGGAGGTTTGCCACTGCCAGCCGGAATAATTCGCGCCGTCGTAGGCGATGGTCAGTTTAAACCTCATGCCAGGAGATTGTTCGCCGCCCCACTGTCAAGATAACTTTGCAGAAAGATGGCGGCCGCAGTTTGGTCCACCTTGGCCTTGCGCTTGTCCCGGCGCATACCCGCTTCAATCAAATAACGATTGGCGGCGGTTGAACTCAGCCTTTCATCCCAGGTCTTGATCGGGATAAGCAACGAATCCTTCAATACCTGGACAAATTCGCGGACCTTTTCCGCCGCCGGACCGTAGCTGCCATCCATGTTGCGCGGCATACCGACCAGAATCAAAACCACCTGTTTTTCCTGGACGATAATTTTCAAACGTTGCAGAAAATCGGCGAAAGGTTGGGCCGGAATAAATTCCAGAGGTTGCGCGATCATGCCCAGTTCATCGCTGACGGCGACGCCGATCCGCACCGTTCCGTGATCGAGGGCGAGAATTCTCATGCGAGCGATTTCATGGCCTTGGCCGCCGCTCGAATGGTCTTTTCAATGTCCGATGGGCTGTGAGCGGTGGAAATAAAACCGGCCTCAAACTGTGACGGCGCGAAATAAACCCCCTCGGCCAGCATGGCGTGAAAATATTTGGCGAAACGGGCGCGATCACTTTTCATGGCGTCGGCCAGATTATGCACGGGAGATTCAGTGAAGTAACCGCAGAACATGGAGCCGATGCGATTGAACTGCACCGGGATTTTTGCGAAACGAGCCGTGTCCCTGAGGCCGGCTTCCAAGGCGGCTCCATTGGCTTCCAATTTCGCGTAAGCATTGCTCGCGGACAATTCCTCGATGGCCGTTATGCCGGCAGCCATGGCCAGCGGATTTCCGCTCAGCGTGCCCGCTTGGTAAACCGGCCCGAGCGGAGCCAGGCAATCCATGATTTCTGAGCGTCCGCCAAAAGCGCCAACCGGCAAACCGCCGCCGATGATTTTTCCAAAACAGGACAAATCAGGTTTTATTCCATAGCGCTCCTGCGCGCCGCCCAACGCTAGGCGAAATCCAGTCATGACCTCGTCGAAAATCAGCATGGCCCCGTTGGTCATGGTGATCTCACGGAGGAATTCCAAATAACCAGGCTTGGGCAAATATAATCCGGCGTTGCCCGGAACTGGTTCGACGATAATTCCAGCGATTTGCCCGGGATTCGCCGCAAAAGCAGCGAGCAGCGCATCCACATCATTAAACGGCAAAACAATCGTGTGTTGCGTGAAAGACGCAGGAACACCCGCGCTGTCTGGATTTCCAAACGTCAATGCGCCCGAGCCGGCCTTGACCAACAACGAATCCGCGTGACCATGATAGCAGCCGTCGAACTTGATGATCTTGTCGCGCTTGGTAAATCCGCGCGCCAACCGGATGGCGGACATGCAGGCTTCCGTTCCGGAATTGCACATGCGAACTTTTTGCACGCTCGGCACCACGGAGCAGATCAGCTTCGCCATCTTCACTTCCAGCGGATTGGGAATTCCGAAGCTGGTCCCCTGCTCGGCCGCGTCTTTCACGGCCTGAATGATTTTGGGATTCGCGTGCCCCATGATGGCCGGGCCCCAGGTGCCGACGTAATCCACGTAATCGTTCCCATCCACGTCATACACATGCGCTCCCGAGGCGCGATTCACGAAAAATGGTTGTCCCCCGACTGCGCGAAAAGCGCGCACCGGCGAATTTACTCCGCCAGGAATATATTTAAGGGCTTCAGCGAAAAGTTCTTGCGATTTCGTAGTCATTTAAAATCAGGCCTCTCGATACCGTTGGGCAATGGGAAAACGCCGGCCAACGCCAAACGCCTTGGTCGTCACCTTTAATCCGGGCGCGGCCTGTCGGCGCTTGTATTCGTTGACATCAATCAAACGGATGACCCGCCGGACGGTGGCCTCTTCAAAACCGAGCTTGATGATCTCGCCCAGCGAACGCCCTAGCACCACGTAGTGATCCAGAATCGCATCCAGCACATCATAGGGCGGCAGCGAATCCTGGTCGGTTTGATTCGGGCGCAACTCCGCCGAGGGCGGTTTGGTGATGCTGGCATCAGGAATGATTTCCTTCTCCCGATTGATCCATTTGGACAGGCGATAAACCAAGGTCTTCGGCACATCGCTGATGACCGCCAGGCCGCCGCACATGTCGCCATAAAGCGTGCAATAGCCGACGGCCAATTCACTCTTGTTTCCTGTCGTCAACAGCAGCGAGCCGAACTTATTCGACATCGCCATCAGAATCACCCCGCGCAATCGCGCCTGGATGTTTTCTTCGGTGGTATCTTCGGGTTTGCCGGCAAAAACGTGGCCCAGCTTCTGTTTGACAGATTCAAACGGGTCTTTGATCGCGACCACGTCATAAGGGATGCCGAGCTTTTCCGCCAATATCCGCGCGTCATCCAGGCTTCCCTGAGACGAATATTGCGACGGCAGCGAAATTCCATGGACATTTTTTGGTCCCAGCGCGGCCACGGCCAGGCAAGCCACCAGCGCGGAATCAATCCCGCCGCTCAACCCGAGCACCGCAGATTTGAATCCGCATTTATAAAAATAATCCCGCAAGCCCAACACCAAAGCATTATAGACATTTTCCTCCTCCGGCACGGCGTTCGGCGTGATGGCGGGAGACGCCTCCGTATCAATCACAAAAAAATCTTCGTCGAAGCTCTTCCCTTGTCCGATCAATTCCCCCTTGGCGTTGAAAGCCAGACTGTGCCCGTCGAAGATCAGTTCGTCATTCCCCCCGACCAGGTTGCACAGCACCACGGGCTTTTTCGCTTTGCGCGCCAGGCTGGCGAGCATTTCGAAGCGAACCTTGTCTTTGCCCACGCACCACGGCGACGCCGAGATATTGACGATGACTTCGGCCCCGGCGGAAAGCAGATCAGCCACTGGATTTACTTGATAGCGGCGATGCGGCCAAAAATCTTCATCGTTCCAGATGTCCTCGCAAATGGAGATTCCGGTGACGGTGCCGCCGATTTTTATCGGGGCGTTTTCTTTGCCCGGCTCGAAATAACGGTCTTCGTCAAAAACGTCGTACGTCGGCAGCAATGATTTTATCCGCGTTTCCACTAATGTGAAAACGCCGGATGGCAGCCGGGCGGTCGGGACGATTCTCAATCCGCTGGGGCCCGCCATTGCCGCCGTTTTGCGCGGCC
>CAIYOY010000332.1 GCA_903927905.1 uncultured Verrucomicrobiales bacterium
ATTCAGCAGCGCCTGAAAATCGCGGGGGCGTGGTGGCAAGAGAAAAACGCCCAGCGCATGCTGGCCTTGCGCGTCGCCCGCGCCAACCACTGCTGGGAATCTTATTGGCGGCAAAATTGACCGGCATTTAAAATCACACCCCCCTTGACAGCTATATTTGTTATGCGAAACTGTTATGCATAATATGGCAAGTCTCCACATACAGCCTGGCAGGCCACACTGGTTTTGTGCCTTCACTGACCCGAGTGGCAAGCGGCACTTTAAAAGTACGGGCACAAAGAACAAGAGTCATGCAAAAAAAATCTGCTCCGGTTGGGTCAAGGCTTCGGAACTAACAGCGCAAACAAATCTCACCCCTGACCGAGCTCGAAAACTGATCGAGGCCACCGTGTCTGATGTTCTGGAAACGCACTCAAATGGCACGCTAACGCAAGTAACACTAAAGAATTTTTTCGAGGCAGCGGCCGAGGTCGTCATGCAGCCCAACTATGCAAAAGAGAATTTAAACAAGTTGGTTAGTGAAACCGTCCGCAACCTTGCCTCTGCATCGGGCGAAACAGTGCCAAACGCTTCAATTCGGGATTGGTGCAGCCGTTGGCTGAAGTCAAAAGAGATGGAAGCCGCACCACGCACCCACGAGCGTTACGAAGTTTCAGTGCGACGCTTTCTAAAGTTTCTTGGGGTCAAAGCGGACAAAGACCTAACCGCGTTGCGACCTGACGATTTAATCCGATTCCGGGACAACACCGTCAAGACGCTTTCAACTCTTCTTCGATCCATGGTTCAATCGTTGGCTTTTTGCCGGGACAGTGCATTTGTTTGGGTTGCATCCCAAGCTTTGCACCATAAATGCTATACGTTGTACATACAAAAATTAAAAAAGTTTTGCTTCAAGGCAGGTGAAATGTGGGTAATTGAAAGGAAGCGGTTCGTCTCTCATGTTGTTCAAGTTTCTAGTCCTGTGCCGCTTTTTTCCCGTCCCCACGTTTAAAGAACCTTCTCTCACCTGCTTATTCACACCCGTCAAATCACCCAACAAGCTCACCAAATCAGATTCGTCGCTTTCCAGGCGTAAGTGAATTCTGCGTGGGTGTCGGCAAAGAGAATATTGCCTGCTGCTTTTTTCCGATGCCAGCCCTTGGGGTCATCCGGGTAAGGCATGATCCCGCAGGCGAAAACCACGGTCCGGGCGGAGTTGGTCACGCTGGTCGCCGAAACTCCATCCAACCCATCGCCGTCCGCAAACGGCGGCAGACCGCCGAAGTTGAAAATGTACGAATTCCCCACCCATTGGAATAAATTGTAAGTGGTGGCATCGGTCGTCCGGCCCATGTCGGCGGGACAGGTCACGACTTTTTCGGTTAAGCCATAATGATTGAGGGGCCGGTCGGTTTTGTTGAAGATATTGTTTTGGGCGGACCCGATTTGGTTGTTGTTGGTCCGGCCGGCCCAGACGAACCATTCCATGCCGTCCGTGGCCACGTTGGTGGCGCGCCAGAACATCTGGTCGTGGTAATCCTGGAGATAAAGATTCATGGCGACACCGCATTGCCGCAGATTGGAGGTGCATTTGACGTCGCTGGCCTTTTGTTTGGCCAAGGCCAGGGCGGGCAGCAGCATGGCGGCCAGGATGCCAATGATGGCGATGACCACCAACAGTTCGATCAGAGTAAACGCTTTCCGGTTTTTCATAAGATTTTTCGTTGATCGCGCCGACAGACCGGCTGTCGGGCGACGGTTTTATTTTATTACTGGGACTTTAAATTGACGAAAGGGTCGGAAGGGTTATTCATAAGAGTATGCAATTGGATCGTTTAACCACCAAGGCGCAGGAAGCCGTTCAGGAAGCCCAACAGATCGCCCATCGTCACGCCAATCAGGAAGTAGATACCGAACATCTGCTCGCCGCCCTGCTCGCTCAACCGGAAAGTCTCATTCCACCGCTGTTGGAAAAATTGTCCGTTTCCGCGCCCAACCTGGCCGCCGAGGTGGAAAAGGAATTGGAACGAAAGGTCAAGGTCAAGGGCATCTCGTCCAGTGACCGCTATCTGGGTTCCAATCTGAAAAAATCGCTCGACTCCGCCCAGTCGGAAGCCACCAAGTTGAAAGATGAATATATCTCCACGGAACATTTGTTTCTGGGATTGCTCGACCAGCCGGGCGCAGCGCTGAAGAAAATTTTTCAGGGCCACCGTCTGACTCGCGATGCGGTGCTGAAGGCATTGGCGGAATTGCGCGGCAACCAACGCGTCACTGATCAAGACCCGGAAGGCAAATTTCAGACGCTCGAAAAATATGGCCGCGACCTTACGGCCCTGGCGCGGGCCGGGAAAATTGATCCCGTCATCGGTCGCAATGATGAAATCCGGCGCGTGATGCAGGTTTTGACCCGGCGGTCCAAAAATAATCCGGTGCTGATCGGCGAGCCGGGTACCGGCAAAACCGCGATCGTTGAAGGATTGGCCCGACGCATCATCAGCGGCGATGTTCCGGAGTCGTTGAAAAATAAACGTCTAGTCGCGATGGACATCGGGGCCATGATCGCCGGCGCGAAATATCGCGGTGAATTTGAAGATCGCCTCAAAGCTTTCCTGAAAGAGATCACTTCCAGCGAAGGAAAAGTGATCCTGTTCATTGACGAACTTCATACCATCGTCGGTGCCGGCGCGGCGGAAGGCGCGGCGGATGCGGCCAATATGCTCAAGCCTCCCCTGGCCCGCGGCGAGTTGCGTTGCATCGGCGCGACCACGCTGGACGAATACCGCAAGCGCATCGAAAAAGATCCTGCCCTCGAACGTCGATTTCAGCCGGTCATGGTGAATGAACCGAGCGTCGAAAACACCATCGCCATTTTGCGCGGGCTGAAGGAGCGCTACGAAGTGCATCATGGCATTCGCATCCAGGATGCAGCCCTGGTCGCGGCGGCGACCTTGTCGCATCGCTATATCACCGACCGATTTTTGCCGGACAAAGCCGTGGATCTGATGGATGAAGCGGCCTCGCGCCTGCGGATGGAACTGGATTCGATGCCAGTGGAGATTGATCAGTTGGAACGGCAGATCATGCAGTTGGAGATCGAGCAGACGGCGTTGCGCAAGGAAAAGGACGCCGGTTCGCGCGAACGTTTGAAAAAAATCGAGCGTGACCTGGCCAATCTCAAGGAAAAATCCAACCAGCTCAAAGCCCAATGGCAAAATGAAAAAGCCGCCATCAATGCCCTGACCATCGTCAGCGGCCAATTGGATGAAGCGAAGCAAAAGCAGGAAGCCGCGCAACGGGCCGGGGATTTGAACACCGCCGCGCAACTCCAATACGGGCGCATCCCCGAACTCCAAGCCAAACTCGCCGAATTGCAAAAGGAATTGCACGAGCGCGAAGGCAAACGCCTGCTCAACGAAGAAGTCACCGAGGAAGACATCGCCAAAGTCGTCGCCGCCTGGACCGGCATTCCTGTCAATCGCATGATGGAAGGCGAGCGCGATAAATTGGTCAAAATGGAAGCCCGCCTGCAACAACGCGTCGTCAGCCAGTCCGAAGCGATCACCGCCGTGGCCAACGCCGTTCGCCGGTCGCGCAGCGGATTGCAGGACCCGAACCGGCCCGTCGGCTCGTTTATTTTTCTCGGCCCCACCGGCGTGGGCAAAACGGAACTGGCGCGCGCTCTCGCTGAATTCATGTTCGACGATGAAAATGCCATGATCCGCATTGATATGAGCGAGTACATGGAGCGTCACTCCGTCGCGCGCTTGATCGGCGCGCCGCCGGGTTATGTCGGTTATGAGGAAGGCGGCCAATTAAGCGAAGCGGTCCGTCGCAAGCCTTACAGCGTGGTTCTCTTTGATGAAATCGAAAAAGCGCATCACGATGTTTTCAACGTCCTGTTGCAAGTGCTGGACGACGGGCGATTGACCGATGGCCAGGGCCGAACGGTGGATTTCAAGAACGTCATCATCATCATGACCAGCAATATCGGCTCGCCGATCATCCAGGAATTTTCCGGGGGCACCAAAAAAGATCACGCGCGGATGGAAGAGGCTGTGCGCGGCGAGTTAAAAAAACATTTCCGCCCGGAATTTCTCAACCGGATTGATGACATCATCATTTTCCACAGCCTCGATGAAAAACAGATCGAGACCATAGTGGACATCCAGTTGCAGCATTTGGAGAAACGACTGGCCCAGCAGCAATTGACCCTCGAGTTGGACAGCGCCGCGAAAAAGGTTTTGGCCAAGGAAGGTTATGATCCGCAATTCGGCGCGCGTCCCTTGAAACGCGCCATCCAGGAACACCTGCTCGATCCGCTGGCCATGAAATTATTGGACGGGGAATTTAAAACCGGGGACAACATCAAAGCCACGGCCAAGGACGGGGAAATTCAATTCCAGCGGAAAAGTTAAATTAATTCTGCCGGTCAAGGACCGCCCGGATGCCTTCCATCAAAACATTTAACGGAATGGGTTTGCCCAAGACCAGGCCGCTGACGTCTTCGATGAAGGCATTTATTCTTGGGTCTTTGTGGTAGCCAGTGATGAACAGAAAATTCGCCAGCAAATGGGGCCGGACCCGCTCGGTTTGATAATAAAATTTATCGCCGGACATGTTGGGCATGATCATGTCGCAAACGATCACGGAATAATCCCGCGCCACGATTTTCCCCAAGGCGATCATGCCGTCAGAGGCGGTGTCCACTTCAAAACCTTGATCTTCCAGATAGGGTCGCAGGGCTTCCGCAAATTCCACATCATCGTCCACAATCAGAATGCTTTTCCGAGCGGCGAGAGGCCCATTCGGGCTTGATTCACCGTGCGGCGGAACGTGAGGTTGGTCGCTCATGATTACACTTTATTAGCTGGCGCTCCTTTAAAAATCAATTTTTATCGCTCGTCTCAAGAGTTCGACTGAAAAAATTGGGCTCATGTTCAAATTTTTCCGCCTTGTCCAGTGATTGCCGATTGCTGAATACTGCGGTCAGTGAAGTCCGCCAAACAAAGCCCAACACCAGCCGCGCCACCACCCCGTCGCGATCTCTTTTGTTTGGCTTTGCTGATACTAACCCTGATCGCGTACTGGCCGGTTTATCACTGCGGCTTCGTCAATTTTGACGACCCGGATTACATCCAGGAGAATGTCACCATTCAAAAAGGTTTAACGAGCCAGGGCGTCGTTTGGGCTTTCACCACTGCTCACTCCAGCAATTGGCATCCGTTGACATGGCTGTCGCTGATGCTCGATTGCCAGCTCTTTGGTCTCAATCCCGGCATGAGCCACGTGGTCAATGTTCTCCTACACGTCGGCACCACGCTCCTGCTTTTTCTGTTGCTGGATAAAATGACCGACGCTCGCTGGCGCAGCGCGATGGTGGCTGCATTTTTCGCCTTGCATCCGATGCACGTCGAATCGGTCGCGTGGATTGCTGAACGCAAAGATGTCCTGTGCGCTTTCTTTTTCGTGGCAACAATTTTGGCTTATGTCCAATACGCGCGAAAGCCGGGCCTCTGGCGTTACTTGCCGGTATTCGGCCTTTTCGCTTTGGCGCTCATGTCCAAGCCAATGGCGGTGACGCTGCCGTTTGTCTTATTACTGCTCGATTATTGGCCACTGCAACGAGTGAGAGTGAAAGTGGAGAGTGAGGGGCGCGTTCACTCTCCACTCTCACTCTCACTTTTCCGCCTGATCCTGGAAAAAATTCCGATGTTCGCTCTGGTCGTCGCCTCCAGCATGGTCACAGTTTGGGCGCAGAAAAAGGGCGGCACCGTTCTCTCGCTCGCAACGTTGTCCATCTCCGGTCGCATTTTCAATTCTGCGGTCGCTTATGTTCGCTATCTGGCGGACTCAGTCTATCCGGTGAATATGGCCATCATCTACACCCTGCCACCGCAATGGGTTTGGTGGAAGGTGGCCGGGGCCATTGTGTTGCTGCTGACCATTACTGTGGTTGCGATTCGATTTATCAAATCGCGACCCTATTTGCTCATTGGCTGGCTTTGGTTCCTCGGCACGCTGGTGCCGGTCATTGGAATTGTTCAGGTCGGCATCCAATCGAAGGCCGATCGCTATACTTATCTTCCCTATATTGGCTTATTCATCGCGGTGATCTGGATTTTCTCGGACCGCATCGCGCGTAAACTTTTTCCCGTCGCCGCGATCCTGTTGTTAGCCTGCATCGTCGGCGTGCGTTACCAATTGCAATTCTGGCGCGGGAGCGAAGAACTTTTTTCGCACGCCACCAAGGTGACCGCTGACAACTACATCGCTTACAATAATCTCGGCTTCTGGTATCTCGAACACACCAATTACGATCAGGCCATCACGTTCACCAAAAAGGCCATCGCGCTAAATCCGACCTACCATTACGCCGAAAAGAATCTCGCTTATATCTATGAAAAAATGGGGCGTAACGCAGAAGCCATCGAACATTACGCCGCTTCCCTGCGCATCATTCCTGATCAACCCGACGCGCTCTCGCATCTCGGTGGCATTTTGATTGATCAAGGACGCGTCGCCGAAGGCACGGCGCAGTTGGAACGCGCTGTCCAACTTAATCCGCAGGATGTTCACGTCATCAATTCTCTGGCTCTTGGCATGGCGGCGCAGAAAAATTTTGGTGAAGCGGCGCGTTATCTGCGTGAGGAATTAAAAATTCTCCCGGACAATCCCGATGCCCTCAGCAATCTCGGCAACGCCCTGGCCTCCGACGGCAAATTCACCGAGGCCATCGCCTCCTATTTCGAAGCCCTGAAACTTCGCCCGAACGACGCCCAGGCCCACGGCAATCTCGCCACTGCGTTGCTGCAATCGGGTAAACCGGATCAGGCTTTGGAACATTATTTGGCGGCGGTAAAAATTTCACCCGATGATTTCACCGCCCGCCTGAACTGCGGCCTCGTTCTCCTGCAACTGGGCAAACGCGCCGAGGCGAAACCGCATTTGATCGAAGCCGTCCGGATGAATCCGAATTCGGTCGAGGCAAAGAATGCGCTGAAGGCAGCGGGCGGCCCGTGAAGATCCAACGGTAGTGTCCTAACGGAGCGCGCCTCTGTGAGGCGCAGCACTTCGCTACGAAGGAGACGTCAGAAGTTTTTAATCTCTTTAGCTGGCCACGTGCTGCGCCTCACAGAG
>CAIYOY010000333.1 GCA_903927905.1 uncultured Verrucomicrobiales bacterium
AATTTTGCCTTTAGCCTTCAGCCTTGAGCCTTATACTCCCAACATGCCGCAACCGAACAACGATGAACGTCTCGAAAAAATCGAAGCCACTCTGGCCCACATGGAGCGTCTTTTAGACCAACTCAACCAGGTGGCCATTGAGCAAAGCGCGACGATCCGCCGGCTGCAAACTCAGCAACAACGCATGGCCACCTCGCTGGAAACCGCCGAACTGGAACGCATCAAATCCACCAATACCAAACCGCCGCATTATCAGTGACTCATCCCGCTTTGCCATTGAGTCACTTGTCTTTGGCCAGCAATAAAACTTCCTCGTAAGCCTTGGCCGTGCGCTCCCAGGAAAATTGCGCCCCGTATTCTGCGATCCGTTCCGATTCGGCCTTCTTGCCGAGCACACTGTTCAGCGCATCCAACAGCGCCATCACATTTCCCTTCTCGGTCAATCGCCCCAGATAATCCTCGCGCAATAATTCGGAAATCCCGCCCACGGCAGTGGAGACCACGGGCAAACCGCAGGCCCAGGCTTCCAAAATGACATTCGGGAAACCTTCATTGTCACTGGACAAACACAGCGCGTCAGCGGCCTGCATGTAGCGCGCCACTTCTCCCGGCGGTTTGCGTCCCGCGAAAATCACGTAGTCGGAAAAGCCCAGGTCTTTCGCTTCCGCTTTGATCTCGCCTTCCAGCGGCCCGCTGCCCAGCAGGATCAGATATGGCCGTCTTTTGGGATGTCCTTCGCACAGCGCGGCGTGCGCTTTGATCAGCAGGGAAATATTTTTTATCGGCAGAAAATTTCCCACAAAAAGCAGCACCGGACAATGTGGCAGCAGCTTCAATGATTCACGGATGATTTCGCCTTCCTCTGGCTTTCGTCGAAAGATGGTTTGATCAATGCCGTTATAGATCACTTTGAGTTTTTTTTCTTCCAAGCCCACCTCGGCCAGCAATCGGGCCAAATCAGCGCTGCGCGTGATCACCGCCGCCGCGTCCGGCAGCAGTTCCCGGATGATTTTGCGCCGCCTTGGCATGGCCAGATATTGATGCACATCCGAACCTTGCGCGATGGCGACGAAGGGGAACTTCATTTCTTTGGCCACCAACGCCGTGGCACAGGCATCGGGATAAATCCACGAGGTCAAAACCACATCAAAAGGGAAGGTCTTCCGAATTTTGCGCAGATCCCGTCCGATCGCGCTGGCCATCAGCCGATGATTAAACCGGCTGCCGATTTTCGGGATATAGCCGACGGAATGATAGATCGGTTGGAATTTTTTATCCGCCTCGCACGCTTGAAAGTCATCGCCAAAAGGAACCAGTGACGGCCTCGGACATAGCACGCGGATCTCATGATTCGCCGAGAGATTCCTCAGCAAAACCGCGTTGTCGCTGCCGCGATTCGGCTGCGCCTGGTCAGGAAACAGATTGGATAAAAATAAAATCTTCATCTCGCCGCGCGCGCGGTTAAATAACGGTAATTTCGGAACTGTCCCGCATTCCCCGTCTCTCCGGCTTCCGCTGCATGGATGATGTTCACCATCTCCCGCGCCGAGACGTAATGCAGCCGGTATTTCTTGCCATCGTTATATTCGCGGAGCAAATGTTCGTGGAACCGCCGTATGGGATCACCCAGCATGGTCGGCATGTTGGCCGGCAAGGCTCCATGGGTGTGCAGCTTGATAAAAACCCAGTCCGGTTGCCCTGTCACATGTATTCCAAGATTCATCCAGAGCTTCATCCGATCCGGCGTCGGAGGATTCGCGCCGGTCAGATCGGCGTTTTCCAATCGAGGCAACAAACCAAATTTGCGCCGCGTCCAATTCAAGCCCAACGGCCCTTGCACCAATAAAAATTCGTTTTCGTCCGGCTTGCGGCCCGTTTGCGCCGGGGTCCCTGTATCGTGCGATTTTGGTTTCGCGGTGCCGCGCGCGTAATAGATGCTGTTGATCGTTCGGGTTTGCGTGGGATGCGGCGCGGAGGGCATGGTGAAATCCGCGTAACAACCTGTTTCCTGCAAAACAGCCAATTCGTTGGTGACGCCGCAGTTCAAGCCTTGGGGATGAGAATTATCCAGCGCCCAGTTGCCATGAATGAAAGCGTAGCGAACCTGGCCGGATTTATCACGCGAGAGAAAACCGTGGCGGGCCAGTTTTTCACAACCGTCCCGCAATTTTGTCCGCATGGTTTCGGCGGTGTCGTTTTTATGATGCAGATGCAGTTCACATTCCCCCTCGCTCGCGGCACATAAAGTCTCCAAACGGCTCATGATCTCCGGGTCATATTGCTCGGAGGGAAAGAAAAAGGTGTGGCGGGGGCGGACGTTATCCGCATCCCGAAAAGGCTCGATCAATTTGGGAAACTCCGTGTTCCAACGCTGCATCCGCTCAAGGGCTACGGCCTGTTCCGCGCCGCGTGTGCCTGGCTCAAAATGGTCGCAAACGGCCAGCATGATATCGGTCGTGCCGCCAGAACCGACGCGCGGGTGACGGCGAAACAGATAAGACGGCAGCCATTGGTCGAATGCTTTGTACATGCAAATGCTGGCCCTATTAGGCGGAGGGACGGAACATTCGCCAAGCCAAAAGCGAGGGCGTGCCCGCCGCCGAGATGCGCGGCAACAGATGCGCATCGTCCTTCAGCCCAACCGCGCGCCACTCGGTCGTGACGGCGGCTGTATAATTTCGGCGGACTATTTCGGTCACGGCCTCGTTGTATTCACCATTAGGATAGCAGAAAGATTCCACGGGCCGGCCCAAACGTCTTTCCAACATTTCCCGGCTGCCCGCGATTTCCTGCGCCATTTCGCCGAGTGGCATGGAGGAAAGAATGGGATGGGTGGCCGAATGCGAGCCGATGGTGATCCATTTCGGATCAAGACCGGACAATTCTTCCCAGGTCATCAAATCAAATTCGTTCCGCGAGTTTCTCGACGGGGCGAAGTGTTTGGTCCGTTCACGGATCCGTTCGCATTGGGCCAACCGTTCCTGCTGCGGCATTTTCCGCATCCGCAAAATCAACCGTTCCACATCCCAATCCGGCCAGCCCTGTTCGGCGGCAAACTGGTCCAGTTGCACGGGGCTGATGATGGCCAATCGCTCGCGCAGGTCCTGGGTCCAAATCCATTGCCGGTTTTCAATCAGGCCTGGACAGACGAAAAAGGTCGCGGGCATTTTATATTCCTGAAGAATGGGCGCCACCACCGTAGCCAGGTTGCGGTAGCCGTCGTCAAACGTCAGGGCCACTTCATTTCCCGCGACAGACTTGCCCTGCTCTTGTTTTCGCACCAATTCGCCCAGCGGAATCACGGAAAAATTACGGCGCAAATAGCTCAACCCGGCCCGAAATGGTTTGGCCGAAAGTTCCGCGCCGTCAATGTTGTGATACATCAGAATGCGCATCCCGCCCTGGCGCCGGGTCATGCGGGTGGATATTCCGCCGGCATAACTCAGGGCATGGATTATGCGGCCAAGTCTGGCCTTCAAGGGCAGGCTCACCAACGCCCTCCCCGATAACGTCCGCTCAGGTAACTATAAAAACCAGCCACGGTCATGCCATTCAAAAAGAAAAATCCCGCTGGAATGGAAAACAACCGCACTTTGAGCGAAGGTAATAATATTCCAATCATCGCCAGTAAATAACACAATACATGCCCCAGCAACAGGACGAAATAAAACGGCTGACGGGCCAGACCGATATTGGCCGCGAGCAACAGGCCCAAAAAAAGCGGGGCAGCGATGCGCAGATATTTGTGGGAAATCAACTGCCACCAGAGCCGGTTTTTCCAGGGCAAGAGCCACGCGGGATGACGGAACAGCATTTGAAAATTCCCGGCCAACGTTCTTTTTTTACGATTCTTTTCCCGGGCCGGTTCACTGGGCAAGGGATCAAAACATTTGGCCTCCGGCTCAAAAACGACCCGGTAACCTTTCACCGCGACTTGCATGGGAATGACCACATCGTCCAACAAAGTGTCTTCGGGGATGGGTTGAAAGAGGGCGCGGCGAAGGGCGTAAATCGCGCCCGTGCAGCCGATGGAAGAATCCAACTGCGATTCCGCGAGCCGGATTTTTTTCTCCAGTTTCCAGTAGGCATCCACCCCTGCACCGACGTTGCTGCTGGCGCTTTCCATGGTGTGATTCCCGGAAACGGCGCCGACTTTGGCATCGGAAAAATTACCGACCAACTGGCGGATGGCATCGGGGTTGAATTGTTGCCGGGCATCGGCAAAGATCACGATTTCGCCGGTGGCCAGGGCGACGCCCGCATTGAGTCCGCGCGCTTTGCCCGCCCGTTCGGCCAGGGCCACGACTTGAATCCGGGTTTGGCTCGCGGCTTTGGCTTCTTCCGCAGTGGCATCGGTGGAACCGTCCGAAACGAGCACGATTTGCAGACGATCCGGCGTATAATCGGAAGCCAATAAATTCTTCACGCGATCGGCGATGCGCGCGGCTTCGTTGTGAGCCACGATGACGACGGAAACGGAGGGCAAATTGGAGGGCGGTAATTTGGCCGGAGTTCGCCGGCAAATTCGCCCAAGAATTTCCACCACCACCCCATAGCCGGCAAAGGTGTAGCCGAGCATGAGGGCGCTGCCCCAAAAAATTGCTGAGAGAATATCCGGTCGGCTCATGGCAGATGATGAAAATCAGACATGGTGGACGACATAATTCCAGACACGCAACCAGGCAAAATGCCAGGCGACGATCAACATTATGTCTATTATTCCCACTTTGTTCCAACGGATGCCGAGCACCAATGGTTCCTCGGCGACGGCGCTGACCGCAATGGTGGTGGGCGCTTCTGCGGCGACGGCCGCCTGGGTCATGGCAAAAGAACCGGCAGTCGCCGTGGCGACAACCGGGGCGCCAAAAAGCGGTTCCCAGCGCGGCAGGATTTTGACCGGTTCCCGGATCGGTTCGGCCACGGGAATGGCGCGTTGGATTTCAGGCGTGGGCCGCATGGGTTTGACTTCTTCAACATCATTCAAGCCATGCAAGTGGCGATGGAACGCCGCCGTCGCGCCAATCATCATGAAGAAGGCCGCGCGAAAAGCAAAATCCACCATCCAGGACGAAACGATGAAAGCGACCATGCAACAAAACAGGATGCGCCGAATCCGTTCTTCGTCATCCGACCGGGTTTTGCAAGTAACCAGCGTCCGCATGGCGCAATAAAGAATGCCTAAATAAAGAATCAGCCCGGTCCGGCCAAATTCCGTTCCGACTTCGACGTAAGAGCTGTGGGATGCCTTGGAGTAATGATTGACCTTCTCAAATTCCGTTTGGAATTTGCTGTAACCGATGCCGCGAAGTTTGGTGTGCAGGATGTCATAGCCAAAGTGAAAGGCCGCCACGCGCCCTTGAATGGCCTGATCTTTTGAGGTTTTGTCCAATTCATTCATGCGCGGCAACAGGTGCATGGCGCCCCACCCGGCGGTGCAGGCCAGGGCCAAAATGGTGATTTGCGTCAGCTTATGCCGGCCAAAAGTGAAGATCATCAGGATGGTGGCGAACATGGAGAGAAATGCGCCCTTGGACAGTGTCAAATAAAGGGCATACAGCGGCAGAAACAGCAGTGGAATGAAAAAGATCCTGGAAAAAATGGGGCGTTTCCAGATGCACATGAAGTAAAGCATTCCGACCACGGGAACCAGGCTGTGGCCGAGGGCGTTCGGATTGTTAAAGATGGAAACGTTCAAGACCAGCCGGTCTTTCATGACGCCGTGGGTGATCTCGTAACTGTTCATGAGGTCAAGGCCATGTTCGCTCATGACGGCCAACCCGGCCACGATGATGATCATCATGGCCCACCACTTGATGAACCGCTCGATGCGATCAACGTTGGACAAGGCCTGAACAGTCACCAGATAATACAAAAGAAAGGCATACGTCTGCTTCCACGTATCAATGTTAGAGCCAGGCGCGGAGACAATGATCCAGCCGAAGAAGAGGAGGACCAGCGTATCGTGCGGGGTTTTGGCCAGATCTTTCAGTTCAAATTGGCGCGCCCGGAACAGCGTGGCCAGCATGCCCAAGACCAGCGAGAACGCCGCCAAACGCAAGGAGCCGACGAGTGGAATCCATTCATGAGGACGCATGTACGAAAGCGTCAGGAACAAAATGACGGCGGCGAAATCCATTCAACAGGCATTATGCCCTATTTCTGAGTATGGAGAAATAAGAAAATGGTCCGGCCAATCATCAACCGGGATTGCGGGCGTTGACGTACATGGTGCCCACCTGACGCGAAGGAGAATCAAAAGCCGGATCAAATTCTGAACGCATTACGCCGACAAAACCGGCGGTCGTGAGAACTTTGGCCAGCGTCTCGAAGTCCCAGGCATATTTGTGTTCCGTCCCCTGGCGAAAAACGTAGTTCAACTGGTGCATCCAGGTATCACAGGACGGAGGATGCCATTGGGTCGCTCGTTGGAAAAGAGACTCGTTTTTCAAACCATAAGCGGTGACGAGAATCGAAGCATCCGGCATCCCGGCCCGGAAAAGACCGCCCGGTTTCAGCACCCGGCGTGATTCCTGCAAAAAATTCCCGACTTCCACCGGATAGGCCAAATGTTCAAAAAAGTGTTCACTGTAAACTATTTCCGCCGAACCATCGTCAAAAGGCAGGGGTTCCCTCAAATCCAGGGGAATGACTTCTGTTCCGGGACAGTATAAATCAATATTGACCCAGCCATTTTTCGGATTAGGCCCGCAGGCAATGTTCAGTTTTAAATTTTTTTGCCCCCGTAAAACTGCGGTTTTTTTCAGGCCACGCCGATGGGTTTGCAGCAGACGATACTCCGACTGAACTTGACGCAACGCTGCGCGTAGTCCCGCGCTTGTGCGGCCTTTGATAAATTGGCGAATGAGATTAGCCATAAAAAAGCTTTGTAAAATTCCCGGCCCAAAGCGAGCCAAATACTTGAGTTGTCTTGTTCTCCATGAGAATATGACCCTCATGGTTTGGTTTTTGAAAAAACAGTGGAAGCGTTTTTGGACGGAATACCGGCTGGATCGGCGGCATAATCGATCCGTGCGGCTGGCCCGCGCCCGCTATGCCAGCCAAAAGGATTTGAAACTCAATCTGGCTTGCGGTCCTAATCCAAAAAAAGGCTGGGTCAATGTTGACCTGTTTGCCGAGCAGGCCGATCTTCAACTTGACCTTTGCCATCTATGGCCGTTTGCCGATCAATCCGCCACGTATATTTATAGCGAACATTTTTTTGAACATCTGGAATATCCCGGCAGCGCGATGCGTTATCTGAAGGAATCCTGGCGAATTTTGCAGCCCGGCGGACGCATTCGGCTGGTGATGCCCGATGCGGAACCGGCATTGATCGCTTATGGCAAAAAGGACGCGGAGTTCTTTCGCCGTCAGCGCGAGAAGTGGCATCCGGCCTGGTGCGACACCTGGATGCACCAGGTGAATTATATTTTTCGGCAGCGCGAGGAGCACAAGGGCGATGGCCCGCCGGGTGAGGAACACCAATACGCCTACGATTATGAAACGCTGGCCAGCATCCTGCAAAAGGCCGGTTTTGTTGACATCGTCCGCAGCAAATTTGATCCCGCGATGGATACGCGCGAGGGTGATCTTTATGTTGAAGGCAGCAAGCCGGCGGTTTAGCTTTTCCCCGCCAATTGCCGATAGAGACGCGCGTAATTTTCCACCATCACGTCAATCGAAAACCGCTCTTTGACCGTGCGCAAAACAGCCGCTCCCATCTGACGCATTTGTTCCGGGGCGGACAATATCTTTTCCAATTCGACGGCCAAGCTGTCGGCGGTTTCCAGGTCGGCAATCCGGCCGTTTTCACCGTTGGTGATGATCTCGCTGTTGCCACAGGCCAGATGCGTCAGGGCCGGCACACCGCAGGCCGCTGCCTCCAACACTGCATTTGACAATCCTTCGTGCAAAGACGGGGAAACGAGCAGATCCATCGCTTGATAAAACCCGGCCGGTTCACGTTGAAAACCCGGCAGATGAATGCGATCCGTCACGGGGCTTTGCCGCGCACGCGCCTTGACCTCATCGCGGATATCACCACCATCTCCCACCATGACCAGCTGTGCCGTTGGCCAGCGAGTGGCGATCCGTTCAAACGCCTCGATCATAATCAAGTGGCGTTTTTGGCGATCAAACCGGCCCACGATCCCCAGCACTGGTCCCGCTGACGGCAAGCCGATTTTCGCCCTGGCCGTTTCCACCGGCACGGGGGAAAAGCGCGTGGTGTCCACGCCGTTGAGAATGACCACCGATTTGTCACGCGGCAAACCGTGTTCAATCAGCAAGGTCCGCAATCCTTCTGAAACGGTATGAACTTTTTTGCAGGAACCATAAAAGAAGCGAAACCGGTAAACTGATTGAGTCTGGTTGGTCGCGGTCAGTCCGTGTTCTCCATGCAGGATGGGCCGGGTCAAACCGCCCAAGGTGGCCAGCGAGGAATACATCAGCGGACCAAGGTTGTGGGTATGAATGATGTCTGGATTCAGCCGAGAAATGGTGCGAGCGAGACGGAAAACGGTGCCCCAAGAAAATCCCGGCTGTTTGTTCAAGGTCTCGACTTTGCTTTGTTTCGGCAGGCGCGAAGCAAATTCGCCCGACTTCGTCAGACAGCACACGTCGAGAGTAAATTCATCGGGGTTAAGGCGGGACGCAACATTGACCAAACCATTTTCCATCCCTCCCGGCTCCAGGGAAAAAACCACATGCAAAACTCGGATTCGGCCATTCTTCATCTGTCAGGCGGCAGTTTATAGTAATGCCAATAATTGTCCACCATCGCCTCCAGGGAAAATTTGCGCCGGAAGGAATTGATCGCCGCACCCTCTAACCTTCGGCGCAAAGCTTCATCCTGTAATACCCGGCAAATCTGCGCGGACAGAACCGAAGGCTCGGGTTTAATCAGGATGCCGTTGATTTCATGCTCGATGACTTCCGGGATGCCGCCTACTGGAGTGGAAAGCATGGTTTTTCCCTGAGCCATGGTTTCTCCGCAAAAAAAAGGCAGTGCCTCGGAATGGGAGGTCAGGAGACACAAGTCAGCAGCGGCGATCAATTCCTGCACATCATTTCGCCGCCCCAGAAAAAAAACGCGATCCACCACTTTTAAATCTACGACCAGGCGAACGAGGTTATCATGTTGATCACCATCGCCGGCAATGAAAAGCTTGAGCTGGGGCAAGGTCTTTAGCGCTTGGGCAAATTCCCTGATCATGTAGGTCACATTCTTGCGAAGAATAAGACTGGAGGCAGAAAACAGCATGAGATCGCCGGGTTGAAGTCCCAGTTCCAGACGTTTCTTCGCCGCTTGCTCAGCGCTGATCGGAACGGCATCTACGCCGTTGTAAATGGTGTGAATTTTCCCGGGCGCAATGGAACGCTCACAAATAATCTCACCCGCCTTCTGATACACCCCGCAGACCCCATCAAAAAAACAACTGGCCAGGCGCAACCGCGAGAAGTGTCGGGTGAGGAAATTGCGCGGAGGTTGAATCTCACTTTGCTGATGCCAGATAATACGAGAATTTAATCGAAAAGGCATGGCGGCCAGAACGGACAACTCGTGACAGAACTGAAAGGAGATAATATCGAAGTGATGCCGCCCCGCGATCCGATTATAACCTTGGACAAAGCCCCATCCATCCCACTCCGTCAGAACATGAACTGCCGCCCCTGCCCTGGCAAGGCCGGCTGCCAACTCGGGATGCAGTTGGCCGGCAACGATAAAGTGGAGCGTGACTTTTTTGGTCTGACATCGTTCCGCCAAGCCGAGCATAAATTTCTCAAACGCTCCCATTTTATTGGGGGCGATCTTGGCCACCATTAAAATGGAGTGGTTAGAGTGTTGCGGTTTGGTCATCTGAATATCCCGATGCTGCCCAGTTTTGGCCAGACAATCAATATTGGATGGGGCGGCAGTTGGGTTTATCGCCGTTTATTGCCGAATGAAAAAGATTTCTTGCCCCTTATTCAAAAAATTATTAAAATATATCTGTGGTCATTTTGGCTTTAAATGACCACAGATATTTTTATGAATGACATAATAATAAATAAAAAGCAGGCGGACGAAGGACGCTATCAGCCGCGCTTTGACAGCCACCGGCAACTTGGTAGGATGAAATGATGTTCCGTTGGCTGTTCCGATATGTTGTTTAACACCCTCCAATTCTGGGTGTTCTTTGCCGTGGTTCTCGGCCTTTACTACGTCCTGCCGCATCGCTGGCAGAACCGCATGTTGCTGGCCGCCAGCTATATCTTTTACGCCGCCTGGGATTATCGGTTTGTTTCTCTGATTTTAATTTCAACGACGGTCGATTTCTACGTCGGGAAAATCCTCGACCAAACCAGCGACCAGCGGCGACGAAAAGCCATCCTATTCTGGAGCATTCTTTTTAATCTCGGATTTCTGGGCTTCTTCAAATATTACGGATTTTTTGCGCACAATCTGCAACACCTCCTCCATGTGGCCGGATTTCAAGCCAGCATTCACACCCTCAATATCGTTCTGCCGGTGGGTATCTCCTTCTACACCTTCCAGTCCATGAGTTACACGCTCGATATTTATCGCCGGGAAATGAAGCCTACATCGAGCTTCATGGACTTTGCGCTGACGGTAGCCTTTTTTCCGCACATGGTGGCCGGGCCGATTCAACGGGCGCACTCCTTGATTGATCAAGTGGCGCAACCCAGGAAACCGACACGAGACAATTTTTCCGAAGGGTTTTATCTGATCATCTGGGGCTTGTTCAAAAAAATTGTCGTGGCCGACAACATGGCGCTGATCGCAAATCCAATCTTTGCCAATGACGGACATTTTACCGCTGGACGCGTTTTTGGGGGGGCGCTGGCGTTTGCTTTTCAGATCTACGGAGATTTTTCGGGTTACACTGACATTGCGCGAGGCACGGCATTATTGATGGGATTCCGACTGATGGTGAACTTTAACCTCCCCTACTTTGCCACCAATCCGCAGGATTTCTGGCGGCGCTGGCACATCAGTTTGTCCACCTGGCTGCGCGATTACCTCTACATCTCTCTCGGTGGAAACCGGCGCGGTGAAGTGCGAACCTATTGGAATCTGCTCATCACCATGGTGTTCGGCGGGTTGTGGCATGGGGCAGCCTGGACATTTGTTTTGTGGGGAGTTTATCACGGACTCCTGTTGTGTGCGCATCGAGCGATGGCCGGTTTAATTCCTGAAACTCCTTTCGGCGTGTCCCGGGCTGGCCAATTACTTTGGCGCTGGTTGAGAATTGGTTTCATGTTTGGGCTGACACTTTACGGCTGGCTCATTTTTCGCTGCCACAGCGCCGGGCAACTTTGGGTCATGACACGGGCCGTGTTCAGTTTCAGCATCGGCGCAGGCACCATCGCGACGACCATCAAAATTCTCTGTTATTGCAGCCTCCTGCTTATGGTTCAACTTTATCAATTCAGAAAAAATAATCTTAACGCGTTGCGGGAAAGCCCCACGCTCATCCAAACCGGTTTTTACCTGGCCTGCTTTTATTTGATTCTGATCATTGGAGCTTTTGATGCGCAATCTTTTATCTATTTTCAGTTCTAAACATCGCGATCCATTTGCGGCCGTGATTTTATTCGCGCTCATCGTCGTGGGCGTGGAAACGATTTTGGGCCTGCTGCCGGATCCAAAATGGCGCGGCGCATTTGTCCGGACGCTTTCTCTGCCGCCGCGCTCTCCTGATGTGCAGGTGATGGGAGACTCCGTCGCCTTGGAAGGGGTCGTGCTTCCCACCCTGTCAACTGAACTACCCGGTCACCCGTTCGTCTGGACGCTGGCCAAATCAGCTACTGGACCCGAATTCACTTATTTTATGTTACAACGAGAACTGGCTGCCGGTCTCGCGCCCAAGGCCATCGTTTATGCGCCGGCACCGCACACCTTCGGCACCGACCGCATCCCGCTGCTGGTCGGCGGATTCTGCACATGGCCAGAAATCTGGGAAGTGGCGCGCTCAGGAAAAGCTCCGATGGATGTGCTTTACGGAATTTTTTGCAAACTCTCTTTCACCCTGCGCAATCGCGAACCGCTCGGAGAAATGTTGCGTGGTAAAAAGGCGGGACAAACGCTGAATGCCGTATCTATGAAGGAGGTCAGCGCGGGGCTGCGTCCGGAGATGCACTTTGTGGCGGAACAGATACCGGCCGTGTTCAAAAATGATTTTTCCGTAAAACCTTTCCCCAAAACATTCTTTGAAAAATTTCTCACCTTGGCCCAAGAACGGCATATCCCGGTTTATTGGCTGACGCCCCCGATTGTCCCAGCCATTGGTGAAACGCGCCAAGCCTGCCATTTTGATCAGCATTTGATCCCTTTTCTCGAGGACATTCATCAGCGTGACGGAGTCCAAATCTTACAGGCTGAATCCATGGTTTATCAGGATTATTTATTCAAGGATTTCATGCACTTGAATCAAGAAGGGGCGGATAAGTTCACGAAATTTATGGCCGATAAATTGGCCCCGGCGCTGCCCCAAACCAGCGGCACGATCAAAGCGCCTTGAGCCGTTCCAAGCATTTGGAAAGGTAATACGCCGCCAATTGGTCCCGGTGAAGATAACGGTCAAAATATTCTCGGCTGTATTGTGCGATCTGGCGGCATTCTTCCTCGTGCTCCAAATAATAGTGGCAGAGATCGGCCAGGTCAGACAGATCTTCCCGGGCAAAAACGATATGCTTTTTGTCCTCCAGCGGAATCGGCAGCGTCGTCCCATGTCGTGGAGCAACGATGCAACAACCGATTCCCAGATAATCGGCCAGTCGAAAACAAAAATCACCGTTGCCGGGAAGGTCGAGGCAGATTTTAGCGCAGGCTGATTCCGCCAGCGAACGGCTGTAACGCACCAGTGTCAAATCTCCGGTGAAAGAAAATCGCCGGTCGGCTTTAAGAATTTCGACGGCCCGCCGCCGTATTTCCCCGGCATAACGCAACCCAAACCGTCCATAGACGGCAAACTTCCCCCCCTGCTCTGCCTGCAACGCTCGAAGCCAGGCGATGTATTTGTAATAATCGGCCGAGGCATTGATAAAACCGCCGGGCAAAATCTTGTCGGAGCCATAGCCCGGTCGGAGATATTGCATTTTGAAGTACAGGAGAGATTTATCGAGGCAAGGAGTTTGAATGCGATCCATGTGATCCCAATAATCAATCGTGACCGAATGTGTTTTACCCTGCCACACAAGTTCAAACACCACACTCCCGCCGCAGGGTTGGGGAATCTCGGCTGGTTCAACTTTCACATGACGCCGAAATCCGAGCAGAAGATGATGCACCCATTTTTCCGCTTCGTCCCATTGCAGCTTGACCGGCCAGCGCACCACCAACTCGCGGGTGTCATCGAGTGAAAGCGGCCAGGAAAGTGGCGTGGCCGCCGGAAAATCAGCGGCCAATTTCAGCCGTTTTTCCCGGAGAATATCCGGGGAAGAGCGCAACACCCTGACCAGTTTGGCCGGCAATTTTTCAGATGATGAGTGCTCGCCGTTTTTCATGATCGAGGTGGCAATGCCACTACATTGATAAAATCACGACCGGTGGGAAGCCGGGTCAAAGGCGAAAGTCCATCGCGGCCCACCTGGTGCAATGTATAACCCAGTTGAGTCAGCGGCCCGGTCACTTCCTCCAAACGATTGCCAAACCGCTCCAGCGCCGAAGGATTCAATTCAATCATCAGGATCGGTTTGAAACGAGCCAAGCTTGCGTGCGCGCCGGTGAGAAATTTTACTTCGGCACCTTCGATGTCGCATTTGATCAGGTCAATCCGTTGCAACTTGCGTTCATCAACAAAATGGTCCAGCGAAGTCGCTTCGATTTCATGACGGGCTTCGCCAGCGGACGCCGCCAGGGAAGTCGTGCCAGCAGAACGGGTATCCGTGATAAACACGCGACCCGGTTGATCGGCGATAGCCAGCAGCAGCGGCTCGATATTGGTCAACTGATTTAGTGCGACATTGCGCCGCAATTTATTCATTTCATCGGGTGAGATCTCAAACGAAAATATTTTCCCAGTTGGCCCAACTTTTTTTGAAGCCATCAAACTATACCAGCCAATATTGGCGCCAATATCCATGACCACCCAATCCGGTTGCACCACCGATTCAATATAGACCGTGTCCCAGATTTCGTGTGCTTCCTGGTAGTAGATTTTGCGTTCGATGTGGCCATTGAGATCCAACTCGAACCAGCGGTGACGGCGGAGGGCCTTCACCGGCGCAGAATAACCCGACTGCAAACCAAAAAGGCTGACCATGGTTTCAACCAGCCGCCATTTGCCGCGATGACCGGGGCAGCTTCCAGCATACCATCCGAGCAGGCGGCTGATTCCGGTTTGAAACGCGTTCATTTCCCTGTTTATAACTGATGCCTCAAAAAAGGGACATTCTTTTTGGCAACGCGATCAAGGTTTGCGAAAGCAAAACCGCACCAAACTGCGTAATCGGAAGAGAGCGGGTTCATTGAGCCACTTCGGCTCTAGAAAGCAGGGCCAGCACAAGATGGATTTGAGCAGATCACCAATGGCCGTCCAGCGGCGGCCTTCCTCGAAAAACATCCAGGCCGTTTGGTAACAATAAAAAGATCTCACCCGCAACCAAAACAACACGTCAGACTTTGGCACAACTCCGCTTTGCCGCGCTTTTTCCAGCACTTTGCCGATATTTTCCTGCATCCGGGTGGCGTGTTTGCTCATGTTGCTGCCGTGTTTTCGGATCAATACCAGCCGCTTGCCTTGCAGAAAAACCCGGTAATTCGCCCCGACTCGTATCCACATGTCGCGATCTTCGGAACTGCGCAAAGTTGGATCGAAATAGCCAGAGGCTTCGATGGCTGCTCGCCGGGTCACCACACCCGAAGGATAATATCGGGTGCGAAAAATCAGTTCGCGACAGTTCAACTCGAGATCCACTTCCGGGTCGAGCCGTTTCAGATTGAGATTATTTCCCTGGGCATCCACACATATCGCGCGGGCCGCGACCACGGCAAAATCCGGAGTCAATCGGGAAAAGGTCACCATGGCTTCCTGCAAAAATTCGGGCGTCCATTCGTCATCCGCATCGAGCAAGCCGACAAATTCTCCGCGCGCCTGGCGGATGCCGGTGTTGCGGGCCGAGGGCAGGCCGGCGTTTTTTTGGTGGATGTAGCGGACGCGATCGCCGAACTTGGCCACGACTTCGGCGGTGTTATCGGTCGAGCCATCGTCCACCACCAGGATTTCGTAACGAGTGAAAGTCTGTTGCAGGACGGAATTAATGGCCTTGGGCAGATAGGCGGCGTAATTGTAGGCCGGAATGATCACGGACACGATTGGTGCCGTGTTGTCGCCAGCCTGCGCGAACGAACTCATAAGGACAGAACGAAACCCTTAACTTTCGGCAGCCAACGGCCCTGATTCGATGGCTTTGTAATTGGTGTAGTACCGCGGGGAATAATAGAAATATTTGTAGCGATTGGCGAAGGCGGTGAAATCCAGCCGGTTCAAAACGAAACCGCAAAATCTGGCCCCGTTGGTCTGCAACGCGGCAATGGCGTCTTTGACATTGGGCATTTGCGTGGCATTGCTCCAGATGACCATCAAAACACCGTCGCACAACCGTTGCATGATGGAAGTTTCGGAAAGTCCCAGCACCGGCGGAGTGTCAATGATGATGCGCTGATATTGCGAACGCAATTCTTCAATGACCTTGGCATAGCCCGGACTGTCCAGCAGTTCTGAGGCCCAGTTGAGGTGTTTGCCACAAGTCATGATGGTCAGATTTTCGTTACCACTGGGACGGCAGGCCTCGCTCAGACTGTTATACTTGGAAAGCACATCGCTCAGGCCGGGTTTGTTCTGGCAGTTGAACAACCGGTGCAATCGTCCGCGCCGCAAATCGCCGTCCACCAGCAAGGTTTTCTCGCCCTTGATGGCAAAAGACATGGCCAAGTTGGCTGCCACCACGGTCTTGCCCTCCTGGGGCATGGCGCTGGTGATCAGAATGACCTGGGGCAAGGCCGGATCGGCTGAATTCATGATCAGGTTGGTGCGAATGATGCGAAAATTCTCCTGCAAATGATATTCCGGTCGCGCGGCAGGTTTGGCATTGATGTTGGCCACGAGCAAGTTATTGATGGAGACATCCTCGACCCGGGGGACGACGCCGAGACCGCGGATGTGCAACATTTCCTCAACATGTTCCACATCGGAAACGCTGTTGTCGAGATAGGCCAGGAGGAAGGGAATGGCGATGGCCAGGGCGAAGCCGAACCCGAGGGACATGGCCGCGACGTGCATACGATTAGGCGCGTCCGGGACGTCTTTGACAGAACCGATCAGGCCGCCGTAACTGATCATGATGTGTTCCTTGCCCACGGCAAAATCAATCTGGTTCAGCTTCTTCTGCATATTCATGATCATCTGCCCCCAGCCCATCTGCTCACCATCGAACATGCCCACTTCATGATGCAAGCGGTCATAATTCCGCTGGGCCTCTTCAAAATCCGGGTATTTGGCCTCCAACCTTTTTTGCTCCTGTTTCAGGTTGTCATATTCCATGTTGAAACGCTTTAATTCGCCCACCAATTCATTGTCAATTTGGGAGCGAATATGGGCCAATTCCTTGGCCGGGGTTCTGATTTTTTTATTTCCCGGCAAGTATCCCGCCCGGGTCAATGCGGCGATTTCCACTTCCAACCCCTGCTTTTCCTTGCTTAATTTTTCCCAGGCGTAATCCGGTCTGGGCATGTCGGCCGGAATTATGATCACCCCGCTGCCATGACCGGTGCCGCCGGAAATACCGTCCGTCGCCACCGGATTGCCCAATTGCAATTGCAAGTCCCGGTAACGGTTTAACATCCCGTCACGATCCACCGAAGCAAGAATGGAAAGCTTTTCCACCGGATCGTCTGTTTGTCCCAACCGGGCGCGAATGCCGTCCATGGTTTCAAGGTGGGCATTCAACAATTTCAGTTTCACCGGAATGCCTTGCAACCCTTCGAGCGTCATTTGCACCCGCATCAAGTCGTTGCTTTCATGGAATTCCTGCCGGCTGCTGAGCATTTTGTCCATTTCCTCCTGCATGGTGGCGATTTCGCCTTTATAGGTGGTGTAAATCTTGTGAATCCAGGCCCGCCGCCCTTCGTCGCGATACTGGATGGCTTGCTTGACCATTTCCTCGGGAAAATCCCTGGCCCAATCCATCGAATAAGGCCAGACTTCCAGGACTAAATTGCCTTCGGTGTTTTGTTCCACGCGGACTTTTTTGACGTAGAGTTTGCGCAGAACCTTGGCGGGCTCGGTCTGGCCGAATTTTTTGGCGGTCCTTTCCAATATCTGGTCGGTTTCCAGCAAATTTCTGATGGCGGCGGGACTGCTGTCATGAAAGACCTCCTGGCTGTCAAGCGGCTGGGGCAAAGCGTAAAGACGAACGAGGGCCTTGGAATAATAAACCGGGCGGGCAAAGCAATAATAAACCAGACCGGCCGTCAGCGACAAACAGACCAGCAGGGTCATGAGCCGGAGATGCTCCAGCGCGACCGCCACATACATCATGAGGTCGTTTATCTTAAATGTGCTTTTCTTTGAAATCATATGCTGTCGGCTGACGCTCCAACTCTTTTTCCCCAACCAACTTTGTCGTTATCTCTTTGCACTGCATTTTCTGACCTCACTTTAACATCGTTCGTCAGTTTCCGCACGGTTCTTTTACCCTTTTCGGCCAAACGGCCGAAGCGCGATCAGAAGCTGAAGAATTTCTCCGGCACAATGACGATGTCTTTCGGCTCCAAAAGGATGTCGGAACCCTTGGCCTTTTCCACCGCCTTGATGCTGACAGGGATCAACTGTTTTTCACCGTTGCCGCGGTCACGCAATACGGTGACTTTTTTCTTGTTGGCAAAACGGGAAAAACCGCCGCTGCGCAGGATGGCGGTGTAGGCGGTCAATTCATCATCCGGCAAAATTTTCAGGATGCCCTGATTTTTGACGTTGCCGGTGATGTAAACATCATTGGCGACGGAGGGAATAACTATGATATCACCCGGATTGAGGGGCAGATCGGAGGTGATGCCAACGCCTTGCAGGATGGCCTCAGCATTGACTTCTTCGACCAATCCCTGGCCACCGACCATGCGGATGAGCCGGACCCGGGTCAGATCGGCCGAGCTGGTGGTGCCGCCGGAACGGAGAATGGTGGTCAAGGCTGTGGGGGCAAAGTACTGGGGTATTTCCCAGGGGCCGACATGAGTAAATTGGCCGACCAGATAAATGACGTCACCGGATCTTTTGTGGCTGTCATCCTGCCACTCGACCGTCACGTTGGCGTTCTGAATCTGATTGACAGCCAGTTTTTCCTTGATGGCTTTTTCCGCCCCTTCCAGATCCTTGCCGGCCACGGGAATGCGGCCGACGTTGCGCATGAGAATGTAACCGCCGCGCCGGACGAGGTAGGGCATGCTCAAGGAATCGTCTTCCAGCACCATCACGTCCAGGGTCACGCCCGGAGTGATCAGGGTGTTGGCGGAATTATCACCAAAGGAGCCGCGCAGATTTTGGACGAAAGCCTGGAGTTCATTGTCGGCCTTTTTCATTTCCGCTTCAGCGGCCTGGAGGCGGACGGTATTGTCGGACAATTCCTTGCTCCATTTTTCCACTTCCGCTTTGTCATCCAGTTTGTTGTAGTGATCCACCTGGGCCTGGGCATAAGCGACGGTGCCTTTGAAATGAAGGATCTCGCTTTCCCAATTGGAGCGTTCTTTGGTCAGCCGATCAATTTGCCGGGAATTGTTGTCACTATTGACCTGCATCTTGTCCGCTTCCTGCATGGCCCGGCGGAATTCTTCTTTTTCTGTTTTATGGACAGCAGGGTCCTCAGCTTTCGCGGCAAACAGGCCGAAGACTAGTGCCAGAAGCGCGTATTTTATCCGAAGAACTGCCTGAGTATTCATTGTAACTTTAAAAATTGTAATTTTAAATTCGGCCATTCGCAAACGACCGGACTCTACATTGCTTTATCCTGGTCAACTGCAACGTTTCCGCTATTTTTTGTCTTAGACGATATTAGCCTGTTTTTCGTCCAAGTTGCAAGCTAAATAACTGGATTTTAAAACGTCTTGGTCACGGTTAAAACCAGCAGGCTTTCGTCGTAACTTCCTCCAGCCCGGCTGGTTTCAATTTTTTGATAACGGTAAGCCACCATAAAATGAACCGTTTGGGTCAATTGGTGATAAAAATCTATGCGCCCCCGCCACGTGGTCAATTCATCGCTGGTGGCGTTGTCCGACTGGACATCGGTGTAGGTCACCGTAAATCGGAGGTGGCTGCGGGGTGAAATCTTGTAGGTCAGACGCGCCCCGACCCCCTCTTCGGTCGAACCAATAACCCCCGGGTCAATGGAGGTAAACCTTGAATAACGGATGTAGAGATCACCGAGCAAATCCGGTCCCAGGATCTGTTGAATCCGATATTGCAAAGAGCGCTCTATTTCTTCCACCGGTTCGGTGACTGTTTGGGAGACAGAAAGGCCATGGCGGGTATAAGGCCCAATGGTGTGGTCAATGGCGCCCAAATAGGTGATGGCCGTGGCCGGGGAAGTATCCCGCCAAAAGTATCCGACGCTGGAGGCAAGAGTGATATTGTCCGACGCCGGGCCTCGAATCGAACCACTGATCCGATGAGACCAACCGGGCCGCATGTCCGAGTGAGAGGCGGAATAATACATGCTCGGCTTGAACCGCAGCGTCTCCCGGACGGAATCGGCGGAGGCAAAAACCGTGTCACGACCATTGGGAACCAAACCATGGTCTCCGTCATACCAATATTCGGAATGTGCGGCGCCGAATTGGAGGTAGGTTTGGGATGGGATCATCCGGCCAGCGACGAAGCCGGTCTGATTTTGCAGCGAGAGAAAAGAAGTTTCGGTGCTGCCCAGAATGGTGCGTCCCTGGCCGGAGGGCGGGATGTCCGTGCCATCGCCAAAGACATAGCGCCCAGCCTGATCTTCTTCGTGCGGCGAGCTAAAACCAAAGTTGACCGGATATTGGAGGTTGGCTCCGGCATGAATCGCGCTCATGCTGAAGGTGTCATAGACTTGCAAATCCCATTGGCTGAGGGTGCCGTTGTAAACCAATTGCGCCCCGCCCAGAGGGGAGAAAAACAGATCGGCGACCGGATCATTCGCCCCAAATCCCGCGATGCCTCCGCGGTTGACAAAGGGCAGGTAGAAAAAACGAAATTGAGTGGCAAAATGAAGATTGTCGCTGATTTTAATTTGCGTCAACACCCCCATGCGCATGATGGCGATGGCCCCGTATTCGTGATGAGTCGGGGTCAGATTAATATTATCGCTGGCCAGCAAGGTGGCGGAAATGCTGCTCACTTTTAGCGTCAGTGGGCCGAGCTGAAAACTGGGATTGTGCAGAGCCGGGCCGCCGCCAATCGGCAGGGAAACTCGATTCCCTTCGCTGACCACGCCAAAAATGTTCAGGCCGCCGTTATCCCCGATATTGGACTGGTCGCGCACCGTGCCGTGGATCGGTTGTAACGGTTCCGGGCTGGCAAAGGTCATGTCCCGCAAAACCGAGGAGTAAGGCAAACCGAAGCCGGATGAATCCGAGACCGGCTGGCGACCGCCGCTGGATTCATTGACGCCAATGTCCAAGTTGTCCGTCTGGGCTTGCGCCACAAAGACGAATAGAACCAAGGCGCAAAAAGCGGCCAAGAACGTGATTAAACTGGAACTGGCGCGCGGCATCATGTCCAAAAAGCTTGTTTGGGAAAAATCGCCATGAGGCGTCATTTCTTGCCGCCAAAGCCGAAATTAGCCTCGTGCTTTCCAACCGAGGCAGAAAACGGCAGATAGGCCAGCAATCCAAACACCGGAACGAACAACATCAGAAGAATCCAAAAGACCCGTTGCTTTTTGGTAAAAGGCCGGCTCATGACGCTGGAAACGGCTGTCCCAAGGACCACCAGCCAGACCAAGACCAGACAGATCAATATCTGGCTGTTGAACTTGGCCGCATCCAGGCTAAAACGGTTAAGAATATCTGACATATTTCTTTGAAATAAAATGCACCAGCACAGCGAGTAGTTTCAAGCTCCAAGTATGGTAAAAATCTCTCCAAGTGTCAATGACGAAACGGTTTGGAAAAGGCCAGCCACGCCATTTGGAATGCCGGTATTGCTTTTGCCTACCAACCAGATAGGCTTGCGCCGTGGAAAAGACAGAAAAAACACAGATTGAACCAGAGCTGAAACGCCGCATTCAAGAGCTGATCGATTACAAAGGCGGCGGCCATAATCCCGATCTGGTGGAAGACATCATTGTCAACGCCCTAAAGCTGTTAAAAGACGTGGAAGACCGGGGCGATGTGCGGGTCATCCGGACGGCGGTGCGGGAATTGCGCTATGCCTACCGGCTGTTTGCGCCGTATAACTCGATCCGCAAGGTCACCATTTTTGGCTCCGCCCGGACCGCCCCCAGCAAACAGGAATATTTGCAGGCGGTCGAGTTTGCGCGGGAAATCGCGAAAGCCGGTTTCATGGTCATCACCGGGGCCGGCCCTGGCATCATGCAGGCGGGCCACGAAGGCGCCGGACCAGAAATGAGTTTTGGCGCCAATATCCGCCTCCCTTGGGAGCAAGGGGCCAACCCTATTATTGACAAGGACAAGAAGCTGATTTCTTTCAAATACTTTTTCACGCGCAAGCTCACTTTCATCCGGCACTCGGATGCCATTGTCCTTTGTCCCGGTGGTTTTGGCACCTTGGACGAAGGGTATGAAGCGCTCACGCTCATGCAAACCGGCAAGGGCCGCATGATGCCGCTGGTTTTGCTCGATCGCCCGGGTGGCACTTATTGGAAAACCTGGGATAAAAACATCCGCGAACATCTGTTGCGCGACCAGTTGATTTCACCCGATGATCTGCATCTGTACCAAATCGCCGATGACGCGAATCACGCGGTAAAAATCATCACGCGGTTTTATCGGAATTATCATTCCAGCCGGTTTGTGAAGGATTTGCTCGTTCTCCGTCTCAAACATGCTCCGTCGGCCTCGGCCGTCGAAGCGTTGAACGCGGATTTCGGCGACATCATCATGGGGGAAAAAATTCACGCGATCGAACCGACCAACGAAGAACGCGAAGACAATGATTGCGTGGAATTGTCACGCCTTGCCTTTGGCTTTGACCGGCGGCAATACGGCCG
>CAIYOY010000334.1 GCA_903927905.1 uncultured Verrucomicrobiales bacterium
ATATAAAAAATGGCCGGTCTATTCCAAATTCTTCGACAACATGGGCCCGATTCCCCATCACATGCACCAAAACGCCAAGCAGGCCGCCTTGCTCGGCCTCGAAGGAAAGCCGGAGTCCTACTATTTCCCGCCGCAACACAATAACGTCGGCAACAATTTCCCCTATACTTTCATGGGGTTGGAGCCGGGAACCAACAAATCCCAGGTCCGCAAATGTCTGGAAAATTGGAACAAAGGCGACAACGGCATCCTCGATCTCAGCCGCGCTTACCGTCTCAAGCCCGGCACCGGCTGGCTGATTCCGCCGTGTATTTTACACGCGCCGGGTTCGCTTTGCACCTATGAGCCGCAGTGGGGCAGCGATGTTTTCGGCATGTATCAATCGCTGGTCGAAGGCCGCGAAGTTCCCTGGTCCTTGCTGGTCAAGGATGTCCCGCCCAAACATCATCGCGACCTGGACTATCTGGTCGAACAACTCGATTGGGAAGGCAACACCGACGAACATTTCAAGGACAACCATTACCTCGAACCCGTCCCCGTCGCCGACACCCGCAAGGAAGGCTATGTGGATCGCTGGATCGTCTATGGCAAAGTCGCCGGCGAACAACTTTTTACCGCCAAGGAATTGACCATCAATCCCGGCGTCAAATGCACCATCAAAGATACTGGCGCTTACGGCCTGACCGTGGTTCAAGGCAAAGGCAAGATGAACCGACTCGCGTTGGATTGTCCGAAGCTGATCCGTTTCCACGAATTGACCGAGGACGAAGTGTTTTGCACGGAAAGCGCGGCCAAAGCGGGTGTGACTTTCCACAATACGAGCGAAGTTGAGCCGCTGGTGGTGTTGCGCTATTTCGGTCCGGAAGTGAATCCGAACGCCCCGGCCGTCGGCGCGCACAAGAAAAACCGTTTCGCCTGATTTGGAGCGCCGAGCATTGCTCGGCGCGTTGCATTTGCCGTCAGGCGCTAATTGAGCTACAGTGGCGTCAAGATGACCGCCACCATCCAGCAACGTTTACAGCACCTGCGCCATGCGCTACTTGATCTGCACAAGACCTTGGTGGATTCCGAGCGCGTGACCTACGAGCAGACGTTTGGTGCCATTCCATCGCCCAGCCAATTTTTACAACTTCTCACCAACGACTCGTGGTTTGCCTGGCTGCATCCCATTTCCCAACTCATCGTGGCGATGGATGAAGCGCTGGATGAGAAAGAGCCTTTGACTCAAGCCGTGATGGAATCTTTCGCCCAACAAACCCGCAAACTGTTGGTCGCAACCGAAACCGGCGATGGTTTTTCCAAAGATTATTTTGACGCGCTGCAACGCGATCCCGATGTGGTGTTCGCCCACGCGGCTGTGGCCAGGCTGCTCAATTTAAAAAATTAGGGCGAGCCTGGCTGAGATGGCTTCAGTAGAATCAAGCCATCGTATAGCCACTGAATTCATAAACCGTGCTTCGTTTCGGATGGTTGGGGGAATAGAGGACGGTGACTTTCTGATTTTCGGCGATGCCGCTCCAAATGCCCGATTTAAGAACCACCATTTCTCGATTGAACGGTTCGATGCTGTCCGGCGCTTTATAGGTGTAGGAAACATAGTAGGTGGTGGATTTGCCGCTCCGACAGCGTTTGCCGGTGATTGTGCCGGATGTCGCCCAACCATGGCGGCAGAGCCAGCGCGCTTGCAACGGCTTTACCCAAAGTTGATAGATAAAAATGCTCATGATGGAATTCCAGAAGGCCATCCAGAGAGTGAGAAAACCCAACAAACCCCATAATGACTGGGACTCCTTTAATTTAGCCCGGTGCAACGGACCTAATTCGATATGATGAACGGTGACAGCCGGCCAAGTTTCCTTTTTACCCTGGAATTCTTGATAAATTTCATTTTTTACACTGTCCGAGTCATTTCGGATCTGCTGCCCGTCGTCGTATTGGTATTGCAGTGAAAAGGTCGTGCCACCTTTGCGGGAATAAGATGTTTTCGAACCGGTTACTTTGCCGGGCGTATCGGTGCCAAACAAAATCCAAAGCCACACAAATATCCAAACAAAGAACGCGCTTATTCCAACCAGCGTATGCGGCAAAAGAAATAAACGTGTAAACCAGATCGAAGCGCCCGGCCCGCCTTTCACCGCGCGCGGCGGCAAGGGAAATCCCGGCAAATTATAATTTTTCGCCAGCAACGTGTTCATTTCATCACCGATTGTTCGATGCCGCGATGGCAGCATTCACCCGATAACCACTAAATTCGTAAACCGTGCTGCGTTTTAAATTTTTGGGTGAATAAAAAACGGTAATATTTTGGCCGGCAAATCCATTGTCCCACAATTTTTTATTCCAAATAAGCATTTCGTCTTGCATTGAATTCCCGGTGGCAGGATCACTGAAGGCATAGGAAATATAATAGGTTGCCCCCCTGCGAACGACTACGCGTTTGCCCGTCACGATCCCGGAAATTGCCAATCCCCTCTGGCAAAGCCATCGAACCCGCAGCGGCTTAAGCCAAAATTGGTAAAATGCCGTCCACATCATAAAATTTGATGCTAAAGCACCAAGACCCACCAGACTGGTTAATCTCCATAAACCTCCAGATTCGCGAAGTTCTGCATGGTTAAACGGTCCCAGAGAAAAATAGTGAACCCTTACCAAATTCGGCCAGGGATTATCTTCACTTTCGTATTCCCGATAAATCGCATAGCTGACGGAGTCGGAGTCGGATTTCATCTCTTGGCCAACTCTATATTGGTATTTCAGAGTTGTGTCGCCTTTGCTGGTGCGTGACATACTGGCGGCTGTTACGGTGCCGGGAGTATCAGTTCCAAACATGGCCCATAATAATAAGAATAGCCAATAGACGAAGGATCCAATTCCCAAAACGAAATAAGGCACGCAGATTAAACGCAGGATCCAGACTGACCCGTCTGGTCCGCCTTTGAACCGTCGCGGCGGCGGCGGCAACTCCAATCTGCTCACGTTGTCCAATGAGGCGTTCATCTGCAGATTGATTCCTCAATAACCCAAGTGTTAGTGCCGTCCAATTGGCAATCGCAATGCGCCGCAAAAAATCCGCCGCGATGTTTCCAGAACAACGGCCAGATTTGCTCGAGGTCGGTTTGGGGCATTTTCAATTCGTGAAATTTTTCCCGGGCTACAAAAGCGAAATCACCTTCTTCATGCGCTGGAGGCACCTGAGTGAGCAGCGGCTTGATCTCAAAGAGAAACATCAACCAATGCGTCTGCCCTTGGTAACCAGCTTCGCTGACCAGACCAGTCAAATGCAAATCTTGGGGAGAAAGTTTCAGACCGATCTCCTCCTCCGCCTCGCGACAAGCGCAGACATAAGGCGATTCACCGTCGGTCATGTGCAGCTTGCCGCCGAAGGGACTCCACAAACCACGATTCGGTTCGTGTGTGCGCTGGAGCAGGAGAACTTCGCCGGCTGCGTTGAAGCCGTAGAGCAGGGTGGCGATTTTATATGGCAGCGCCATTTATTTTTTGCCGATGCAATAAAGGTTCTGCGCGGTGCGGATGAACAGGCAGCCATCGGCCACGGCAATCGTCGCGTGGGTCTGACCTTCGTTCATTTTGATGGTGGAAAGAATTTTACCATCCGCCGCCGACATGACCACGGCAGTGGAACGTTCACTGAAACAATACAGCTTCCCATCGGCCCCGGTGGGTGAAGCGCGGAAAACTTCCCGCAAACCCAAGTTGGTTTTCCAGAGAATCTTGCCGGTCTTCGGTTCGAGGCAGGACATCATTTGTTTATCGCCGTCGAGGATGTAGAGATTCTTTTGATAATAAAGCGGCGTGACGCAATCCGTCGGAAATTCCGCATAAGTCCAAACGAGTCCGTTGGTCGTGATGTCGCCCTTGCCGCCATCGCGATAAGCGAGGAATGGATTGCGTTTCGGGCCGGAGACGAAAACGAGTCCTTCCGCCATCAGCGGCGAAGGCACCACCCGAGATGCGCTCTTTTGCGTGACATTATTGATACCACCGGCGCGCCAAAGTTCCTCACCGGTTTTTGCATCGTGACCGGTGACATAATCGCCTCCGAGAATGACAATTTCCGGATGGCCTTTCACCTGCTCGGTCGGAATCGGCGTGCTGTAAGCTTCCTGCGATTCACCGAGCGCATCGGTTGGGCGAACATGTTTCCAAATGGTCTTGCCGGTTTTAGGCTCAAGACAAAGAAGGAAAGATTCGCGGTTGGGCTTGCCGTCGGTGACATGGGCATAACCTTCGGGCACTGGATCGCGCTGGAGGACTTCGACGTAAAGCCAATCTTTATAGAGCATCGGGCTGGAACCATAGAGCCACATCAAAGAGAAGCGGCCATATTCCTTGGCCAGATTGCGCGCCCAGATCTGTTTTCCGGAAAAATCAAACGCGGCCAAATCACCCGTGCCGAATAGGAACCAGACCATTTTTCCATCGGTGACCGGCGAAGGTGTGGCCATATTGTTGCGGCCAATCACGCGATCACCAATGCTCACTTGTTTTTGCCAGCGGATTTTTCCGGTGTGACGATCCACGCAAAAGGCGAGGAGATTTTTTTCCGGGTCAGGACTGGTGACAAAAACCGAATCACCCCAGACGGCGGGAGTGGCATGGCTGGCCCCGGGCAGCGGCGTGGCCCAAAGAACATTTTCCGTTTTGCTCCAGGTCTCTGGTATATTTTTTTCGGTCGTAGAGCCATTGAAAAAAGGCCCGCGCCATTGCGGCCAATTTTCCGCAGAGGCACTCAGGGCGGCCAGACAAACAATAAGAACAAATTTATTCATGTGAGCAATTGGCTATTTTTTCCCAAACCACCCTTTGCGATGATGTCCGCCGTGACCGTGTTCTCCGGCTTGCGCCTGATCTCTCAGCAAATAGGTGCGCGCCAATTCAAAGTTTAAAATGAACTCATCGTAATCCGCAAATCGCTCCACCGGATTTTTGGCCATGGATCGAACAATCGCATCGCTGGTCATTTGCGTGATTTCCGCGAGGACCTGATTCGGCGGGGTCAACGGGACGGACACATGGGCCGCCGCCGCGTCATTATCATTGGCGGCGGGAAAAGCCACCTGGCCGGTCACCGCATGATAAAGGGTCGCCCCGAGGCTGTACATGTCTGACAGGAAAGTTTCCGGCTGGCGTTGCATTTTTTCCGGGGCCAGATATTGCGGGGTGCCCCAGACATATTCCTCCACCGTGTGTTCCGTGCTGGCCGCCCGGGCCAGGCCGAAATCGGCCAGCTTCGGCTCACCATCGCTATTGTAAAGTATATTGCCCGGCTTGATGTCCCGATGGATCATGTCATGCTTCAAGGCCGTGGCCAGGGCCGAACCGATCTTGGTCGCCACATCCAGCACCGCCAGTTCCGGCAGATGCCCTTCCGCTTCAATCCGGCTGTCCACGCTGCCGCGGTCGGCCATTTCCATCACCATGAAAGGCTGGTTTTCCCATTCATCGAAACCATAGATGTGAATGATGTTCGTATGATTCAACGCCGCGCTGGCTTGGGCTTCACGATAAAAAGCCTGGACCACGTCCGGATCGCTGGTCATTTCCCGCTTCATCATTTTCAAGGCCACGTCGCGTTTCAGCTTAAGATCATAAGCCCGGAAGACTGTGGCCATGCCGCCGGAAGCGACGGCGCTGCGCACTTCAAAATTATGGAGCAAGACGGGGAGCATCAGCGGATGCCCGCATTTGGTGCAGGGGATGGTGGCAAAAGACGGCAGATCGCCCGGGATGAACGCCTTCGCCCCGCACCGGCCACAGGTCACCATCTTTAGCGCCTTGCTTGTTTCAGTTGAACCATTGCTCACTGCGGTAACTTAACACCCAAACGAGGAGAAATTCAAAGTCCTTTTGCAACCCTCACTCCGGCACTTCGATATGTTCGCCCAGCCTGGCTTTGAGCAGGGCCTGCAGATCATTGCTCATAAAACCGAATTCATCGCCGATATGCAGGCAAATCAATCTTTTACCGGCCAGAGCTTCATTAAATTTCAGCCGCAGGATTTCCGCGTGCCGTTTTTCCATCACGAAGATGATGTCCGCCCAGCCGATATGCCCTTCTGTCACGCGAATCCGCGCGCCCTTTTCCGTCCCGGCGGACTTGACCGAATAACCCGGGAACCCTTCATACATTTTTTCCGCCGTCAAACTGCGCCAGCGATTTTGACTGCAAATGAAAAGGATTTTCAGTTCTTCGCTCATGGTGACGAAGAGAGTTCCAATTCCCGCAGTCTTGGCCCCATTTCAGCTCCGATCCGATAGCCAGCAGAGAGTATCACATAGAAAAAAACCATCATTGCCAGCAAAAGAACGATAAACGCCCGGAAATGCTTTAATTCGAATTGCCGGATGGATTGGGCGAAACCCACCAGCGCCAGCGCCGCCGCCACCACAATGACCGCATCCACGCTCGTCCGTTGCCAGTAACTCCCGCCCAGATGCAACCACATCCCGAACTCATCAAAGGTCAGGCCCAGCGCAAAACCGTAAACCATCGCCGCCCCGCGCGCCGCTTTTCCATCCGGGCGATAAAACAAGAGATAGCCTGTGACCGCGCTCAGCAGAAAAATCCCATAATTCAAATGATGCACATGCGTTCCCTTGAGAAAGAGAAACATGTTCGGAATCTGATGGGACATGATCAACAACACCACCGTGCGCGAAACGGCAAACGTGACCGTAAAAGCCAGCAGAACAATCCGCGCCAGCCGGTGCGGTGTGTTTTCATTGGATGCGGGTTCGTTTATCGGCATGGAATATGTCATGGCATTTAACAAGACCAGCGCTGTAAAGCCAAGCCCGAGATGCAGCTTTGGAGAGCCGAACTCCGATTCGGCGCGGCTTAATTCCAACCAGCAACCATTTAAATGCGCTAGGCCAATGCTCCCGACTCTGCTAGTAATCCTCTGTCCGACAAGCGATGCGTTTTATTTACAACATTTTATACGCGGTCTTCTTTCTGCTCAGCGCGCCGTACTATTTTTTAAAAATGTGGCGGCGCGGCAACTGGCGCGAAGGCTTCGGCCAGCGTTTCGGCCGCTATGATCCTGCCCTGGTAGAAGCATTGGCCAAGAAACCTGTCCTGTGGCTCCACGCCGTCAGTGTCGGCGAAGTTGGCGTCTGCCTCCAGTTGATCAAGGCTCTCGAACCCCGCGTGCCAGATGTTCAGATCATCGTCTCCACCACCACCTCCACCGGCATGGGTGAATTGAAGGCCCGGCTTCCGACGCACATCCATAAAATTTATTATCCCGTGGATTTTTGCTTTGTCGTGCGCCGCGCCATGAACGCCATCCGTCCACGAGCCATCATTTTGGTGGAAGCAGAATTTTGGCCGAATCTTCTCTGGCAGGCGCAGGATCGCAACATTCCGATCTTCCTCGTCAACGCCCGCATTTCCGAACGTTCCTTTCGCGGTTACAGCCGGTTCTCCTTTATCTTCCGCCCGTTCTTTGCCCAATTCAAAGCAGCCGGTTGTCAAAATGCGGCTGACGCCCAGCGCCTCATTTCTCTCGGTTTTCCCGAAACCGCTGTTCAGGTCACGGGCAATTTAAAGTTCGACGCCGCCAAACCTGACGCGCGACCCGGCCTGGACGTTCCCGCATTGCTGCGCCAAATCAACGTGCCGGAAAACGCCCGTCTTCTCGTCGCGGGCAGCACCCACGCCGGGGAAGCGGCGATCCTTGGCGAAATGCTCCTGCGTTTGCGCCAGAAATTTCCTGACCTGTTTCTGATCCTGGTCCCTCGCCATTTTGAAAAAGCGGCGGACGCCGGACAGGAGCTAACCAGCAAGGGAGTGAAATTTGTTCTGCGCACCGCATTGGCTCCGGGCGATTACCAATGTCTGCTCGTCAACAGCACGGGCGAATTAAAATATTTCTACCAACACGCCACCCTCGTTTTTGTCGGCAAAAGCCTGACCGTCGAAGGCGGCCAGAATCCCATCGAACCCGCCGCCCTTGGCAAACCCACATTGTTCGGCCCAAACATGCAGAATTTCACGTCCATTGTCCGGTCGCTCCGGGAGAATTACGCGGCCATTCAAGTGCCAGACGCAGCGGAACTGGAACGAGCCTGCGCCGAATTGCTCACCAACGAAACCCGCCGACGCGAATTGGGCGAAAACGCCCGGCGCTTCGTGGAGGCCAACGCCGGGGCGACGGAGAAGACGGTTAATTTAATTTTAGAACAGATACCCAAACTCTGATCTTTAATGGTTACATTGCTTGAGCACACGAAAACAAAACGAAAGTAAATTTGGTTATTGGGAAGATTTGCCCTCTGGAGGTAGGCGATATCAATTTAACGTGGCCGGAAAGTCGGGATGGATGGCACGCTATCTAAAAGAAGTGGACGCAAACGAAACGACCGTCCGATTTTGCCAGGAGATTTACAATGAGGAGGGTAAACTGGTCGAAACTCATGAAAAATTCCCAGTGGATAAGGGACATCAGAAAGTGTAGTATGTTTTTTATGCAGATCACGAAACAGACCGTCGCCAGCCAGATCGCCGCGTATCTCCGTCATGAGATAACCCGCCCGCAGTTGGTGGATTGGGCGGAAAACGCGATGATGGAAGGCGAGTTTGCCGAACGCGAGACGCCCGTTTTGCGATCGGTCATTTCGCGCTTGGGTGTGGCCGATGTCCGGGCTTTTGGCCTTTCGTGGGAAGACTGCGAGCAATTCCTGCATCAGCTCGGTTATGCGGCTCGAGTGGATGTGGTTGCGGCCTAATTCCTTCTGGGAAAGAAATTCAAAATTTGACACCTGCCCACCTGCCGCTTATACAGTCAGAGATTATTCGATTGATTATCTAAACCTTTAAACACAGAAAATTATGCCTATCAAAGTTGGTTCCAAAGCCCCGGATTTCACCCTCAAGTCCAAAAATGCCACCGGTCTGGTGGATGTCAAACTCAGCGAAAATTTCGGCAAGAAAAACACCGTCCTCCTTTTCGTTCCCGCCGCCTTTACCGGTGTCTGCACCAAGGAATTGTGCGACATCTCGGCCGGCATGGATCAATATGCCAAACTCAACGCCACTGTCATCGGCCTCAGCATTGATACCCCGTTCGCGCAGGAAGCTTGGGCCAAGCAGGATAAAATCAGCATCACCCTGGTCAGTGATTTGAACAAGGAAACGACCAAAGCCTACGACGTCCTTTTCCCCATGCTCGCGGGCATCGGCGACACGGCGGCGCGCGCGGCCTTCGTCATTGATAAAAACGGTGTCGTCCAATACGCCGAGCAAACCCCGACCCCGAAAGACTTGCCGAACTTTGACGCGATCAAAGCCACGCTGGCCAAACTCGGCTAATGAAATCTTTCCTTTGGCAGATCTCGGTCAAGACCACTGCTGAAGCAGAAGAATCTGTGCGGGACGCCCTGGAAGAATTATTTCAGAGCGCCCCGTCTATTTATAGCAACGCTCGGACGAAGCGATCCGTCGTCACCGTTTATCAGGAGCAAAAGCCCGACGCGAAGTTGTTGGCGAAAATAAAACACCCCTATTTGGTCAAACGCTTGGCGCGCGAGAATTGGGCGGAATCCTGGAAGCGTCATTTCAAGCCCATCAATATCGGTCTCAGTCTTTTGATCAAACCGGGTTGGAGCAAACGTAAACCAGTCAAAGGCCAAGCCGTCGTCATCCTTGATCCCGGCCTGAGCTTCGGCACGGGCCATCACGCCACCACTATGTTTTGTCTGCGGCAGATTGTCGCTTGTCGAACCAAAGGCCAACAATCGTTTCTCGATATCGGCAGCGGCTCGGGGATTTTGTCCATCGCGGCGGCGAAAATTGGTTATGCGCCGATTGAATCGTTTGATTTTGATCCGGAAGCGGTTCGCGCCAGCCGTCAGAATGTGCGGCAAAATAAAGTTCAATCCTGCGTTTGTCCGCGACAAAAGGACCTGACCACGCTGCCGTTGCGCGGAGCGAAACAATATGATTTGATCTGCGCGAATCTGATCTACGATTTGTTGATCCAGGAAGCTGAGCGCATCGTCAACCGGCTCAAGCCCGGTGGGAATCTCATCCTGGCCGGCATTTTGCGGAGCCAGTTCGCACGGGTCGAAAAAAGATTTTTAAGTTTTGGCTTGCAAAAAATTTCAGGAAGTTCAGAAAAGGAATGGAAATCAGGGCAGTTTGCATTTCGCTCTTTGTGTGGCCGGAAATCGGCGCGCGGCAAAGTGAAAGTTTGAACGTCGCCAACCGTGTCCCGGTCTTATCATTGAGCGTCACAGATGACCATTCGGCATCTGTGTCACGAAAGGAACAAAGTATGATAAAGACGATAAACTTGATTACTGAAGCCATTCGCAACACGAAGCATCCGTTTCCCCAGGTGGAAAATCAACCGGTCAAAGCCAAAAAAAACCGCTACGAACGCCGCAAGATCCGGGAATATCTGCGCTTGGGCGATTGGGGCGGTGAAGTTGAAGCCTGAAGAGAATCAAAACGGCCCCAGTATCACGCGGCCGCTCTCCGAGGCATTGATAAAGTAACCTACGCCATAGGGGATCGGGGCATAGCTGCTCTTGGGAATGATTATCCCCTGGAAAGCCTGTGCCCCCGGATAGGTTTGTGAGGGGGACAGGAACGTGCCGCTAAAGGTGCCGGTCGCAGGATCGAAAGTCACTTTCAACTGGGCCGAGTTGTCATCGGTCACCTTCAGCGTGTTGCTGATCCGCTTGTAAGAAAGCTGATTGCCAAAACCGCCACCAATCGTGTCTCCCGTGAAGTGGATCACGCCCGAAGTCCAACCCAATTGCCCTCCGGCTGACGTGCCGGGATAACGGACGCCAAAAATCGGCAGCGGCTGGAAAGTAAAGCCACCGGGATACAGTGATGACGCCGTGGCCGGACGGTTCCACGTCACGTTGGAACCGCGAACGTCCAAGGTCGTCAGGTTGGTGAATTGCAGCCAGCCGATGAGCAATCCGCCACCATTATTGCGTGGTATATAAAAAGCAAAGGTTCCATCCGCGTTCATGCCTGATGAAAAGGTCAAAGGCTCCGCCGAATCGGGCATGGAAAGGGTCAAAGTCACCGCTCCGCCCGCGCCAACAATCGCACTGCCAAAACCAAATCCTTGCGGGACTGAACTATCGCCACCATCTCCCAGAGGGCCAACCGCGAGATTGTAACGACCCAAGCGCGGATGGGCGGCCACATACTTCGCTTTTTGCCCAAAGATATTGAACACCTTGTTGCTGAGGGTGACTGTCCCGCCGAAGCCGCCTAATTTTGGATTTGTAGCTATGACTAAATGCAGGCTGATCGTCGCCGCAGCATTGGTTCCGCGTGGAATGGCCACATCCGCCGCCGCCGTTCCATCCTGATAATCCTGAAAAGCGCCGCTGATCGGAAAACTGGATCCACGCCATAAAAATCGGCCGGAAAAAGCGCCGGTGGTGGTCGTGGTCACGGCCACAAAACCTGACTTTCCCGCTCCCACGACGGAATTGGTCAGGGGCGCGGAATTCGTTCTTCCTGCCAAATTATCCACCCCATATAAACCGCGATAGGAACCTTTCAGGGGGACGAAAAGGTTGGTCACAAACCGGGCGACCAACAGTTCGCTGTCCTGCATGATGAAATTCAGGACCGGGTTGGTTCCAAGGAGCGTGCCGTTGCCGTCGGACCAATCGGCAAAAATCCAGCCTCGCGACGGACGGGCCGTTGCCCGATAACTTTTATTGATCAGCAGCGTTTCTTGGTCGGTCACGCCCGAAACCGTTCCGCCAGTGCCCGACCCGTCATCCACGGTAGCCACGGTCAGGGTGCTTGGCACGGCGTAAAAAAAAGTGCGTTTAATGGCCAGGGAATTATTCCCGGCACGATCGGTGGCCCAGGCCCTGAAGGTGTTCGTGCCGGGCGAAAAAGCGATGCCCTGTGAATCCGTTGAAAAATTCCAATTCGTGGTCCCGCTGGCTGGGTAAGTCACCCCCTGAAAAAGAATCGTCACTCCCGCAACGCCGCCTGCATCGGTAGCCTTTCCGATGATGGGGGCGGAACCGTCGGTGACTTGGGCGTTATTGGCCGGATAAGTGATGGTGATCACCGGGGGTGTTTTATCAACGACCGGCACCGGGGCCACAGCGGCCGCGAACACCGAAGCGCAGCAAAGTGACAGGCTGGCAATGGCTAAAAATGGGGTGGCCGCTTTCATAACGCTTGATTTCAAATTAGAGGCATATTTATCTCAAAAATAGGGCGAATAGTCAATCTGCAAAGCGAATTCAATTGGACATCGGGCGCGACTTGGCACCCGCGCCATGAATTATAGGTCAGGTCATCGGTCTGGCCACGCCGGTCCGGGGGGGGGCGGGACGCCCACCCTCTACGTCAGGCGGGACGCCCGACGCCACAATCTTCCTGCTTGTAAAACGGGCTTAAAGCAGCAAGCTTTTGCTGCCTTATGAAAGGTCCTACGGTTTTTGCTTCCATCTTGCGGGGTCTGCGCCATTTCGTAGTGGTGTTGTGCCTCATGGCGGCGGCTCGCGTGGCGGGCGAGGAGGAGAATCAAAACAACAAGCTGCTGGCCGACTGCGCCCAGCGGCTGGGAGAAGCCCAAGTAAAGCACTGGTTGATTGAGGACCTGGCGCGGCAGTTTGACCGGGCGCTTTCTTATCAACCCGACACGGACTCCGCCCAGTTCCAACGGCTCCAAGCGGCTTTGAATGAAACTCACGATCAACTGGATCAGGCCCGCAGCTTGTACAAGCGAATTTATAATCATGACGTGGAAAATCATGCGGTCGCTTTGCATGCGTTGCTGGAGGCCATCGTCGCGGCGGATAATAAGAGCGAGGGTTTCGCCCTGATTCTGCTCAATGGCCTGGGCCAGAAAGAGGCCGGTCCACAATTTCAGGCGTTGCCGGTGCGGGACGAGGATTTGCGCGGGGCGTGGGGCAGTAAACTGATCGGCAACTATTTCAAGCCGAAACGAATGTTGTTCGGCAGCTCGGGCAAGGCTGGGGATAATCGCCTGTTGCCGTTGGATTTTGATTTTAGCCAGGGATTGATCGGGCAGTTCGTGCCGATGCCCGCCATCGGTGAGGTGAAATTTCCGGACGGAATGACGAATCAATCGGCCCCGGCTTATTCCTGGATGAAAACCAACCACGTGGGTTATCACTACTGGGCCGGGATTTATAACAAGCAGAACACTTATATCGCGCCGTGGTTCATGCAAGAGAACGAGTCGGACGATGATGTCTGGCTGCGGCTGGAAGATGAAAAATATCCCAAGCGCACCGGGGAATGGGCCCAGGTCAATATCTGGAACCGGCACGTGCAGGACTATTTGAAGGATTATGCGCAGACCCAGGCCCGCGCCTTGCGCAATGATCCGTTTCTGGTCTGCTATGATTATGCGACTGACCCTCATCCTTACGGCGCGCAGGCGGCGGGCCAGGCGCAATACAGCGGTTACAACGACAGCGCGCTAAAGGCCTTCCACGAGCGCCTCCAGCAAAAATATAAAACCATCGAAAATCTCAACGCTCTCTGGAAGAAAACCTACCCGAGTTTTGAAAGCATCAAACCGCCGCCCGATCCCTTCGTGACCTTCCCGGAGAAGGCCACGCCTTTGAGTTATGAATTCAATGTGTTCCGCTTTGACAGCCAGACCCGATTTTGGAAATCCATTTGTGACGCGTTTCATAGGGGCGATCCGTTCAAGCCGGTGGTGGCGAATGTCAGCCAGTACATGAGCGGTTGGCCAGTGGAGGCGCTGGACGCTTACGGCATGCAGAAAAACGGAGCGGCGGACTGGTTTGACATGCACATGAACAATTATGGGCCAAACATAGCGGAACAGATTTATCTTTACAGCTTGTGCCGGATGACGAAAAAGACGCCGGTGCAATTCGAGTATGTCTGGACTTTTCCACGGGTCGGGCCGGTGGATGAAACCAATGAAACCGATTTCCAGAAAGTCGGCGAAGCCAGCGTCTGGCGGAACATGGCGTGGGGCAAAAAAGCGCTGGTGTTCCAGGATGCGGACAAAGACGCGCCCGGCTTTCACAATGCGCTGCTGGATCGGGAAGTGGACTATTCCATTCTTCGCCCCTCGGCCTGCATCATTCCCACGATCAAACGGCGGACCCTTCGTTACAACGAAATTTTGGCGCAGACCGAATTGCCCCAGCCGGACATCATCGTGCTTCAGCCAACGACTTCGATCCTGAACGGTCCGCCATTCCATCCCAGCCAAAGTTTCGGCTATCATCTCGGCGTCACCATGCATGGGGTCCATGACATGTTGTTCCCGAAAAATTATCCGTTTCTTTATCTGCCGGAAGAAGCGGTCACGGATGAGCGGTATGATCTTTCGAAACAAAAAGTCATCATCCTGCCGGAGGCGGCTTATCTGCCGGTGGCGCTCACCGAAAAAATCATGACTTGGGTGAAGAATGGCGGCACCCTGATCTGCTGCGGAGTGCCGGGGGTCTGGAATGCGTATGGCGTGAATGATTTAGGCCTGGTGACCCACGTTTTTGGCCGAACCGAAGTCAAAGATACTTCCGCTGGAAAATGGAAATGGGACTGGAAATTATTGGATAAAAGTCCTGACGTCGAAGTAATAACCAACGGCGGCAAGGTGATCGGCGCAGCGGCGACTTTCTGGAAAGGCCGGATGTTGGTGGCGACGGCGGATTACAGCCCGGCCGTTTTGCAGAAATTATTTTACGCCGAGTTGGACAGGGCCATCGGATCACGTCCGTTTGTTTGCGCGAAGAATGCGTTTGAAGTGGTGTTGCGGGATGATGGCTTTGGTCATAAGTATCTTTTTGTGCTGAATCCGCATACGCGGGAAGTGCGGAAGGATGAATTTCTGTTGCCGGGAAATTTTTCGCAATGCCTGGATCTCGGGATCGGTTCCGGCGTGCCGATGCCGGTGGCCATCAATCATGGCACCACGAAGTTTTCGCTGACCTTGCAGCCGGGTGAGGGCACGGTCATTGCCTTGAAGAATTAGCGCGTTAAAAAATCCTGTGGTCATTTCCAGTTGCGAATTGCCGCCGGGCCGTTACCGTGATGGCGAATTGTCATCTTAAATTTAAAATGCCGCCGATCATTCAAGTGCAGGGTTTGACCAAGAGTTTCCGAACTTACAAAAAAGAGCCGGGCTTGAGCGGCGCTTTGCGCGGGCTGGTCCATCGCAAATACGAAACCACCATCGCGGTCAATGAAGTCAGTTTCAATATTGAAGAAGGCGAACTGGTCGGGTTCCTCGGCCCGAATGGCGCGGGCAAAACCACCACGCTCAAAATGTTGGCGGGCCTGCTTTATCCGACCGGCGGCCAAGCGCGAGTGCTGGATTATGTCCCGTGGGAACGGAAGGATGGTTATCGCCGGCAATTTGCGTTGTTGCTCGGGCAGAAGAATCAACTTTGGTGGGATTTGCCGGCTTCGGAATCCCTGGATTTAAACGGCAAAATTTACGGCATCGCGCAGGATGTTTTCGCCAAGCGGGTCGGCGAGTTGACGGAGTTGCTCAACGTGAAGGACAAACTCAACGTCATGGTGCGGGAACTTTCGCTGGGCGAACGGATGAAGATGGAGTTGATCGCTTCGCTGTTGCATCAGCCGAAAATTTTATTTCTCGATGAACCCACCATCGGGCTGGACGTGATTTCACAAAAAACGGTGCGCGAATTTTTACGGCACTACAACAGCACGAACAAGACGACCATCGTGCTGACCAGCCATTACATGAACGACATCCAGGAGCTTTGCCAGCGAGTCATCATCATTGATCACGGAAAAATATTTTTCGATGGCAAGCTGAGCGAGATCGTGGATCGGTTCGCCGATTTCAAGATTCTGAGCATGACCTGGCAAACGGGGGCCGCCGTGCCGGCGGTGGATTTTGCCAAATATGGCGAAGTGCTGAAACAGAGCGCGAATCAGATCCAGCTCAAGATCAAGCGTTCGCAGGTGATCACCGCCTGCAAACATCTGCTGGACCAATTGCCGGTCAACGACATTGACATCGAAGAAGTGCCGATTGAAGAGGTCATCCGGCAGATCTTTGCCCGGTAAAATTAGGTGGTGGCACAGTTTGATGAAAAAGATTAGTTGCCCATAAAACACCCCGGCTCGCGAGTACGACTCGCCCCACCTTTTCAGCAAACTGCACCACTACATAAATTTATTTGAACGCATCCGCTGGCGCGGGCTGGTTGATGACCAGCCAATAGTACCCGAGTTGGCGGATGATTTCCTGAAAATCCGCGAAATTGATCGGCTTCTGGATGTAACTGTTCACCCCCAATTGATAGCCCTCGATCATGTCTTTCTGCTGGCGTGATGAGGTCATGACCACGACCGGTACCGCCTTGGTGCGGGGATCATTTTTTATGGCGCGCAATACTTCCAGGCCGTCCACCTTGGGCAATTTCAGATCGAGCAAGACAACTTTGGGCGGAGAGTCAAAGGTGCGATGACTATGAGGGCCGCGGCAGAAAAGGAAATCAAGAGCTTCCTCGCCATCGCGGGCCACATGGATGTTGTTGGCGAAATTGTGGCGTTTGAGGGCCAGCAGGGTGAGCTCGAGATCATTGGGGTTGTCTTCAACCAATAGAATTTCAATCGCGGTATTCATAACTTTTCTTTCTACTCATTATACATGCCCGGGAGGGTAAAATGGAAGGTCGCACCTTTGCCCACTTCGGCTTCCACCCAGATGCGGCCCTGGTGCAGTTGGATGATGCGCTGGACGGTGGCCAGTCCGACGCCGGTGCCTTCAAATTCCTCGGCTCGATGCAACCGATGGAAGACCCCGAAGAGTTTGTCGGCGTATTTCATGTTGAAACCGACGCCGTTGTCCCGGACAAAGACCGCCAGTTGCCCGTCGGCCATTTCCTGGCCGAGCTCGATGACGGCGTTGGCGCGGGGCCGGCTATATTTGACAGCGTTGGAGATGAGGTTGACGAAGATCTGTTTGATCAGGCCGGGATCGCCGGGCACGGTGGGCAGTGGAGCGATGCGCCATTCGACTTCCCGTTTACCCAATTCCATTCTGATTTCCGCAATGACTTCATCCACCACGGCATTGAGTTTGATCGGTTTGCGGACCATTTCGCCCCGGCCGACCCTGGAAAGGTTGAGCAGATCGTCCACCAGGTGGCCCATGTTTTGCGCGCCCTGGCGGATTTTGGTGATGTACTGGCGCAGCTCCGGCGGGACGCTGGTTTGGGCTTCTTCGTCCAGAATCTGGGCGAAGGCATCAATATGGCGCAGCGGAGCGCGGAGGTCGTGGGAGACGGAATAGGTGAAAGCTTCGAGTTCCTTGTTAATGGCGCCAAGCTCGGCGGTGCGGGACTGGACGCGGGCTTCCAGTTCAGCATTCAAATTGCGGATTTCGCCTTCGGCCGTTTTGGAGGCGAGGAGGGCTTCTTTCAGCCGGCCCTCGTTTTCCCGCAAGGCGGCATCACGCTGGTGGATCTGCGTGAGCATGTCGTTGAAGGCATCGGTGAACACGCCCAGTTCGTCGTTGCCATATTTTTGCGCGCGCACGAGGTAATCTTTATTGATTGAGACGGCTTTGGCGGTTTCGGCCAATTCAAGGATGGGCTGGGAAATGCTTTTTTGCAGCCAATGGGACAGAAAATAAGCGACCACGGACGAACCGATCAACACCAGAAAGGCCAAGCCCGCGTAAAGGCGGAAACGCTGGTAAACCGGAGCCAGATCCGATTCAAGGAAGAGCGTGCCCAGTTGCTTGTTGTCCTCCTGCACCGGGAAAAACACCTTGAGCGAAGCCCCCTCAAAGACCGTGCCGATCTTTCCCGGCGACGGCGGGAAGGCGGAGGGCGGATCGCCGTTGGGGAAGTGGGCCAGCATTCGTCCGTCCCGGGTGTAGAGGCTGGCCAGGACAATGGAGCGCTCGGCCCGAAGCTTGGACAAGATTTCCGTGCCGGTCTTTTCATCATCAAAGGAAAGCGCCACCGTGCTGTTGGCCGCGATGATCTGGGCGATGGTCTGGGCGTTGCGAACCAGATTCCCCCGCAAGGTGATCACTTCATAAGAGATAAAAACCGCCGCCGTCAGCAACAGCACCACGCTGCTGGTCAGCATGATGACCGTGGTCAATTTCCTTTTGATGGGAACATTGTTCAGGTTCATTTGGGGCCGTGGCCAAGGGAAACGATTTCCGCCAGTTGCAATAATTTGGCGCTGATGGCCAGTTTGTCCGCCTTGGCGGCCTCCAGGTTGATGGCAAAACGCAATTTATTCTTCTCCGTAAAAAAGCGGATCATGCCGCCATGCTCAATGAAATCCGGGGCATCACCCACCGTGAGAACGCCCTTCCCTTTGAGCCCGGCCGCCTCCTGGCTGTGCGAAGAACTGACGAACAAAACATGGCAGTCCGTCACTTCACTGGCTTTGTTAAAGCGGCGGATCTCCAGCGGGCGGTTTTTGATCCGTTCGCCGGCGATGGTTTCGTCCAGGATTTTGCCGAATGGATCCTTGCCCAAGACGCCGATGACCAGTGGGCTGTTGGTTTCGGCAAAGGCGTTGGTCGGCCAATCCACAAACTGGGCGAAGTTGTAGAGGAAAACCGCTTTAAGTTTGTATTCGGGGGAAGGCTGCGCGCGGGCCGCCGGCCCCACAGTCAACAATAACAGGAGGATCGCCAAAAAACGGTGGTGACGGATGGAGGCTAAAATCGCCATACCGCCTTTCCGTAAAAGCCGCGTTCGATCTCCGAGCGGGTGGCGCTGGGAAAACTATATTCGGGATGTTGATCGTGGAGGAGGTTCTGGCCGACGAGGGTTAATTCCAGATGATCATTGACCCGCCAGCCCAGGCGGGCGTCCAGTTCAAAATAAGCCGGAACACTGCCGAACTGGCCCCCGGAAAAATTTTTCAGGGTGTCCACCCAGCGCAAACGGGTGTCAAATTCCCATTGGTGCGGCAGATCAATGGCGGCGCCGACGGAGAATTGTTGCTGCGGATCTTGCGTTTCCAGCAGGGTATGGCTGGCATCGGTAAAACCGGGGAAGACGCTCAGTTCTTCTTTGAGCAGGGTGTAGCCGGCCTTTAAGCGCAGTTCCTCACTGACTTGCCAGGACCCATTCAGTTCGGCTCCGTAAGTCTGGCCATTCATGTTGTTGCCGATGATCGAAGGAGCGGGCGGCGGGACGGAACGGGTGCGGAGATGGTCGTAGTTGTTGTAGAAGGTGGAGGCCGTGAGGGTGACATTGGGATGAGGCCGGACGCGATAGCCCAGTTCGTACGCGTTGACCGTTTCAGAAATAAAATTGGGGCCGCCCGCAATGGTGTAGGGCGGGGTGGCGGGACGGAATTGATCCGCATCAAAGCGGGAAGGCGTGCGGACCGCCCGGGAAACGGCCGCCCAGATGGTTTGATTGCTGGTGACGCCCCAACTGAGACGACCGCTGGGCTGGAATTCCCATTCGGTGTAATCGTTGTGTTCCAATTTGGTGCCGGGTGTGAAAGTCAGATTGTCGAACAGCTTGATTTCATCCTGGATGAAAGCGCTGAAAAGATTACGGTCCAAAACCGGAGGGAGAAAGGCGAGGGTGGGAGAGTTTTGGATCTTGTCATGCGTGAAACGGTAGCCGAGACCCATGACCAGATTATTGCGTTCACCCGCCTGGAGGCGGTATTGGGCATCCAGATCATAGGTGTCAAGATATTCGGAGAGGTTGAGCCCGGTGATTCTGGTGCGGTCGGTGCGATCATAATACATCTGTAAACTGAAGGCGGAATCCTCGGTGAAGTTATGGGTCCAGCGGGTCAGGAGATTTCCGCCGGTGATCTGACTATGCCCGCCCGGAGCCTGATCCAGGCTGCCGTCATAGATGTCGCCCTGCACCGTCACGGTGTTCTGCGGGGAAGCCTCCCAATCAATGCGAAAGCCGCCCTGCCCCTTGCGCCAGCCGTTGTTGGCATCGGCGCCGTTTCTCAAGACCGCGCTGTCGCGGTCAAAGAACTTGCCATAGACACGGTAATAGACATTGGTCGCCAGGACGCCGCCGTAACGCAATCCGCCGAACCCCCGCATTTCCGTGCCGCCGCCAGCTTCCAAGAGGAACCCCTGAGTATCCTTGGCGCTTTTGCTCATGATGTTGATCACGCCATTGACTGCATTGGCTCCCCACAGGGTCGCGCCCGGTCCGCTGATGACTTCGATCCGGTCAATGTCTTCCATCAGATAATCCTGCACATCCCAAAAAACGCCGGAGTAGAGCGGCGTGTAAACTGAACGGCCATCAATCATGACGAGGAGTTTGTTGGCATAATTGCCGTTGAAACCGCGGGCGGTGATGGCCCACTGCTGGGCGTTGACCTGGGCCACTTGGAGATTATCGGCCAGGCGAAGGGCTTCCGGGATGCTGGAGGCTCCCGACCGGCGAATGTCGTCCTGGGTGATGACTTGAATGGCGGCGGGCGCGCGCCAATAAGGTTCCGGCCGTTTGGAAACCGAGGTGACATCCAAGTTCATCAAATCTTCCAGGCTCAATTTTTTTAATTGCAGGGGCGAGGCGTTGGAGAGATTGGTTTGGGCGGACAAAGGCAGGGCCATGGCTAAAAAAATAGCCGCCCACCATGATCCTGTGGCACCCGCGAGTCGTTTGTTTTTCATGAGTCGTTGTTGGGTTCCGACGACACTAAATGATTGCTTGACCATTGATAGTAAGCCTTTTCGCGCGGCAACAGGCAACCTTTTTTCGAGCATATCCAAGGCTCGCACGAGCTGCTCTGACCGCCATGTTAAAGTGGTTTTCATTCGCGTAACCGTCCGATGCTTTGCTAAAATCGCAAGGTGACTTTTCCATAGACGCTGCGCTCAATTCCCTCACGGCTGGCGGTCGGAAATCCATATTCCGGATGCTGGCTGTGCAAAAGATTTTGGCCCACCAGTGAGAACTCCAACGATTTGGACGGATGCCAGCCGAGACGGGCATCCATTTCAAAATAGCTTGGGACCGTTCCGGGTGTGGCCAAGTTGTTATTGTGCAGAGTATCCACCCAGCGCAGACCGGCGTCGAGTTCGACCTGGGCCGAGAGATCCATAGAGGAACGGAAAGAGAATTGTTGTTGAGGATCGGCGGTTTCGTTGAGGGTATGGCTGGCGTCCACCTGGCCGGGTTTGACCCGGAGGTCTTCCTTGAGCAGATCGTAACCTACATGCAATCGCCACCAATCCAGCACCTGCCAGGTGGCGCTGAGTTCCAAGCCATAAGTCCGCCCTTCGAGATTATTGTGAAAGACGAGAGGAAAGATGAATGGAAGTGTGATCGTCGTGCTGCGCACATGGTCATAATCATTATAGAATAATGAAACTGAGGCGGAAACGTTGGTTGCCACTTGGGCCCGATACCCTGCTTCATAAGCAATCACGGTTTCGGAGACATAATTAGGACCGCCACCGCTTAAAATACTGTTCGGAAGAGGCCCCGGCAGTCCGGTGGGTTCGCGCAAGTCCCGATCAATCCGGGAAGGAGTGCGAACGGCTCGCGAAACCGCGCTCCAAAGCATGTGTTTTTGGGTGACATTCCATTGCAGACGTCCGCTCGGCTCGAGTTCAAACCCGGTGTAGTCATTGTGTTCGACCTTAGTGCCGAGGGTCAGAGATAAATTAGTCGCCAGCCTGATTTCATCCTGAACGAAGGCGCTGAACAAGTTGTGATCCAGTTGTGGCGGCAAAAAGGCAACGGAAGGCGCGTTTTGCAACGAGTCGTGGGTAAAGCGGTAACCAAAACCCCAGACAAACTGATGATGCTCACCCAAACCAAAGCGATGCTGGAAATCAAGGTCGTAAGTATCAAGATCATCCTTTAAATTACCCGCCGGCTCCAAAAGAACTTTAGGCTTGGGTGAGCCCAAGTGGGTGTGGTCGTAATACAATTGCAGGCTGGTGTCTGATTCCTCCGAGATGGTGTGGATCCATCGGCCCAGCAAGTTGCCACCGGACATTTTGCTGACCTTGCGGGTGAGATCATTTTCATCGCTGTCGTAAAGATCACCTTGCAAAGTCAGCTTGTTCTGGTCGGAACGTTCGGCATCAATACGAAATCCGCCCTGCCCCATGCGCCAATCGTCACCCGCATTTTTTCCATTGAGCAAGTCTTCACTGGCCCGATCCTGATATTTGCCATAGACCCGTAAATAAACGTTGGACGCCAGAGTGCTGCCGTAACGCATCCCGGCGAAATCTTGCAAGGACGACCCGCCGCCGGTTTCCAGAAAAAATCCCTGGGTATCTTTGGCGCTTTTGGTGGTGATGTTGATCACGCCGTTGACCGCGTTGGCCCCCCACAACGTGCCACCAGGACCGCTGATCACTTCGATGCGATCAATATCTTCCAGCAAATAATCCTGCGCTCCCCAAAAAACGCCGGAAAAGAGCGGGGTGTAAACGGTCCGCCCATCAATCAGGACGAGGAGTTTATTGGCCAGGTCGGTATTAAAACCACGGGCGCTGATGCCCCAGTCATGGGAATTTTTCTGGGCCACTTCCAAATTATCGGCCAATCGCAAGGCCTCGGGAATACTGGAAGCGCCGGTCCGGCGAATATCGTCGCCGGTGACGACTTGAATGGCAGACGGGGCCTGCCGCAACGGCTCGGCCCGCCGGGCCACGGAGGTGACGTCCAGATTCATCAACTCCTCCAAGCTGAGTTTTTTTAATTGCTCGGGGGATTTTTCAGTCAGATTGGTCTGGGCGCAAAGGCGGGTGGCGCAAAGCAAAAGTAAAAAGGCGGACTGGAGTTTTGCGGCTCCGGCCAAACAAACGATTGGTCTCATTTTCATTAATCTCCACGGTTGGGTTGCGGAAACTTTGAACCAAATTTGGGTTTGTGTGATTGATTCAATACTTTATCGCTTTGCTTTGCAACATCTTTTGCGCGGATTTTCCCCTTTAGCCTTTGGCTTTTAACCTTTAGCCTTCAATTTCATGTCTCGTCACGCCAAAAATCGTCCGCCGGAACCATCCCAAAGGTGGCTCCGGGCCGGGATGGTTGTGCTTTTGGCGGTCGGGGCTGGAAGCTGGTTTTTAAGCACCCGGTCAATTTCGGAAAAAGTGGGAAAAAAAACGGTGGCGACATCATTCGCTGATTATGCCGGTCCGGAAAGTTGCCGGGCTTGTCATGCCAAGGAATATGAGCTTTACCAGAATTCCCATCACGCGCTGGCGGAACGGGGGATTGATTCCGCTTTGGACAAAACGTTCTTTAAGGATCAAGTGGTTCATCATGGGACGCAGACGACGCAGGTTCGTTTTGCCGAGTTTCAAACGCAGGATAAAAAGATTTTTCCGCTGCAACGGGTCATCGGGGTGGCGCCGTTGCGGCAGTTTTTAACGCCGACTACGCAGGGCCGGTTGCAGGTCACGGAACTCGCTGTGGATCCGGTGCGGGGGGATTGGTTTGATATTTTTGGTTCGGAAGACCGGCAATTCGGTGAATGGGGACATTGGACTGGACGGGGGATGAATTGGAACAGCATGTGCGCGGCGTGCCATAATACGGCGTTGCGGAAAAACTACGATCCGGTCAAGGACAGTTACACCACCGCCATGGCCGCACCGGCAGTGACTTGTGAAGCATGCCACGGGCCGATGGCGACGCACGCGCAGTGGCAGAAAAAAAATCCCCGGACAACGGCCATAGACCCGACGCTTAAATCATTTAATCGCGACCAAGTATTGGACACGTGCGGGTCGTGCCATGCGCGGCGGGCGGAATTGACTGGTGAGTTTCAGCCGGGGGGAAGATTTCTCGATCATTACGTTCTGACCATTCCGGATGATACGGATGTTTATTATCCCGACGGCCAGATTCACGATGAAGATTATGAATACGCGTCTTTCCTCGGCAGCAAGATGTATGCGGCGGGAGTGCGGTGCAGTGATTGTCATGAGCCACATTCGGGCAAGACGCGGGCGGTGGGGAATGAATTGTGCATGAAATGCCATGGCTTGCCCATCGCGCCTGCGCCCAAGATTGATCCGGCGGCGCACAGTCATCATGGAGTTAATTCGACGGGCGCGCTTTGTGTGAGTTGTCATATGCCGCAGACGACTTACATGCAACGGCACGCGCGGCGCGATCATGGGTTCACCATTCCTGACCCGGAATTGACCAAACGCCTCAATATCCCGAACGCCTGCAATCGTTGTCACAAAGAGAAAAGCACGGATTGGGCGATTCAGAATGTGGAAAAATGGTATGGGCCGAAGATGAATCGTTCGACCCGCGACCGGGCCGAGGTGATCGCCGGAGCGCGGGCGGATCAAAACGAAGCTTGGGAAAAAATCCTCGGCATGGTGTCAAAAGAAAAAATTCCGCTCTGGCGCGCGGTGGAAATCGGATTGCTTCGCAATCATGTCTCCGATCCAAAAGCGCGGCAAGCCATGCTGCAAGGTGCGATTGATGCCAGCGCGCTCGTTCGCGCCACGGCGGCGCGTTCGCTGGAAACACAAATTCTCCAGGGCGACACCGCCGCCGAAGAGCAGGTGCAAAAACTTCTGCAAGACCCGGTTCGTTCCGTGCGCGTGGAAGCGGCATGGACTTTGCGGGCGAAAATTGAAACTAATTCCACTGCGGGACAAGACCTGATGCTTTATCTCGCCCAAAACGCCGATCAACCCGCCGGCCTTTTACAGATCGGAACATTCCATTCTGATCGTGGAGAAAACAACGAGGCACTCGGTGAGTTTCAACGCGCTGTGAATTGGGACCCGAATTCAGCGGTCTTGCATCATGCGCTGGCGGTGGGATTGAGCCTGAACAATCAAACCGACAAAGCCGTGACGGAATTGCAAACCGCCTGCCGCCTCGCGCCGAACGAGCCGGAATATCATTTCAAACTCGCCCTCGCGCTGAACGAAACCGGCAAGCTGCCCGACGTCGTGGCCGAACTGGAGCGCGCTGTCAAACTTAGCCCACACTTCGGCCAGGCCTGGTATAATCTGGGACTGGCTCATGCTTCGCTGAATGAGTTGGACACCGCGATAAAAGATTTGGAGCAGGCGGAATCGGCGGACCCTAATTCACCGCGCTTTCCTTACGCTCGCGCGACTATTTTGCTTCGGCTTCATCGGAATACGGAGGCTCGTCAGGCGGCAGAGAGGGCTTTGCAAATTGATCCATCTAACACGGAAGCGACAGCGTTATTGGAAAGCCTGACAAAATAAACGCAGGCCAACCATCCTTTCACCTGAAACAAGAACCGCCCGGCGCCCCATTTTTCACGAGTCGCGCCGGGCGGTCTGTCAAATCATCATGAAACACTGATCAAGGCAGCGTTTTGGCCGTATAGGTGTTTTCGAAATGAATCAGGTCCGTATCCGATACACCCATGCTGTTGCCAGACCAGCCGAAGCTGCAAAAGCCGGCAAAGCCGATGTTGTGGGCCGCATCGCTGCGCGCGTTGATGGCATTGTCCCAGCCGGCATAGGAGACGCCTTCACGGCCAAAGGCGGGTGATTGGGTGCTGACGCTTTGGGCGAAATGTTCGGTGAGGTAGAGCTTGGCGCTGGAGATGCCGACCGTGGTGACGTAGGAGTCGTAGGTGCTTTGATATTGCGATTGGCACCAACTGACGGAGTTGCCGCTGCCGTTGATGGATTTTCCGTCCAGATATTTCTCCACCGCGATGTAAGCCACTCCGGCGAGACTTTGCCAGTCATTGGTGTTATTTGCCGGGTTGGGGAACGGCGAAAAAATGATGACGGAATGACCGTAGGTGTTTTTCAGCCGCGTGCAGATGGCGATGACCCACGCCCGGTAGGTCGCATCACTCGGCCAAAGCCCGGTGGATATTTCGTTCAACGAAACCCAGGTCGGCTTCACACCGGACGAGGTGAAATTGGCGATGATGTAGTTGTTTTCAATGTCATCGGCTTTCTGGGTGGCGGTCCAGCTGCCGTAATTATCGTTCAGCGTGTTGTAGTAAGCGCCGAGGAAATTGCCGTTGCCGTTGAGGTCGGAGCGGTGCGCGTCACTGCCCATCATGACCATGTGGCCATTGGGCCGGGAGGCGTTGGTGGCCCAGTTGAGCGCGTCGAATTGCGACTGGCACATGTGATTGGTCGTTGAGCAGGGGCAACAGAACGTGCAGATGTCGAACCGTTTGTCAAAAACGGCGCGCGCGTTGAAGGTCAAACCGGCCAGGGTCAATGCCATGGCCAGCAACAGGGAGTTCTTGATCGGATTGGATGTTTTCATAAGTTAATACGGACAAGTTTGGAACACAGTTAATTGGGTTAGTTCCACACCTATAGAACCAATCATGGGCTGTCAACGGAAAACGTCCTCCCGGGCTGTCTTTCGGAATTATATTAGTTGTGCTAATATAATTACAGATATAAGGCAGAGGAAATAATCGTTCTAATGTTGAATTCCGGCCTTGGGCTGGAATATATTGGTTTCTGCTTTCAGAAAAGCCTATGCGCTTTGCCGTTTTTAAAGAAATCAGTGCCGGAGAAACCCGCGTCGCCCTTGTGCCGGACGCGGTGAAACTGTTGCTGAAAAAAAAGCACTCGGTGCTGGTGGAATCTGGGGCGGGTTTGGCGGCTTTCATCCCGGATGCGGAGTTTGAAGCGGCCGGGGCGCAAATCGTGCCCGACGCGAAACAATTGGCCAGCGCGGCGGATTGTTTTGTGCAGATGCGTCCGTTGTCCCATGCGGAGGCATCTATTCTGCCGGAAGGCAAGGCGGTCATTGGTTATCTAGCGCCGTTGCGGAATCCTGAGTTGGTCCAATTGCTGGCCCAACGCAAGTTGACGAGTTTCAGTCTCGACGCCATCCCACGCATCAGTCGCGCGCAAAGCATGGATATTCTTTCCAGCATGGCGACTATCGCCGGTTACAAGGCGGTCTTGCTGGCGGCGAGTCATCTTCCCAAATTTCTTCCGATGCTGACCACGGCGGCGGGGACAATCCGTCCGGCGCAAGGGTTGATTCTCGGTGCGGGCGTGGCGGGATTGCAGGCGATTGCCACGGCGCGACGGCTTGGAGCGGTGGTCGAAGCTTTTGACGTGCGCCCGGCAGTGAAGGAACAGGTGCAAAGTCTTGGGGCAAAGTTTCTGGAAATTCCGACGGCGGAAAATCTGGAAGACAAAGGCGGCTACGCGAAACAAGTTTCCGCTGAGACCCTGGCCAAACAGCAATTGCTTTTGACCGAGCGTTTGAAGGTGACGGATTTTGTCATCACCACCGCGCAAGTGCCGGGCAAACCGGCGCCGCGATTGATCACGAAGGAAATGGTCGCGGTGATGAAGCCTGGTTCGGTCATCGTGGATCTGGCCGCGGAAACCGGTGGAAATTGCGAGCTGACCAAGGCCGGGGAAGTGACCAATGTGAACGGGGTTATCCTTCTTGGGCCACGCAATCTTCCCGCCACGATGCCGCTGGATGCCAGCCGGATGTTTGCGCGGAATGTCGCGACGTTCATTCTCGAAATCACCAACGAGACGGGTTTCACCTTTGATTGGAAAAATGAAATTTTCGCCGAGACCTGCATCACGCACAACGGCGAAGTGACGATGAAACGGAGGACGACATGATAATCGGCACGCTGGCCATGATTTATATTTTCATCCTCGCCATTTTCACCGGCGTGGAAGTCATCAGCCGGGTGCCGACGGTGTTGCACACTCCGCTGATGTCCGGCGCCAATGCGATCCATGGCGTGGTTTTGATCGGCGGCGTTTATCTGCTGGGAACGGCCGGTGAAAATACGACTCTGTTTGTTTTAGGGTTTCTGGCAGTCATTCTGGGGACTTTGAATGTGGTGGGCGGTTTTGTCGTGACCGATCGCATGTTGGAGATGTTCAAGGCGAAACCTCCGGCCAAAGAGAAGGACGGCGAGAAGAAATGAACAACCCTTATATTCCAGAGGGCGCCTATCTGATCGCTTCACTGCTGTTCGTCATTGGACTGAAGCGGCTAAGTTCGCCGCGCACCGCGCGTTCGGGAAACACTTTGGCCGCCATCGGCATGGCGCTCGCACTGGTGGGCACTTTTTTCCTGCCAGCGATGGCGCATTTTGGCTGGATCGTGCTGGCCATAGTCATCGGCACCGTTCCCGGCTGGCTCCTCGCCAAAAAAGTGAAGATGACCGCGATGCCGCAAATGGTTTCCCTCTTCAACGGCATGGGCGGCGCGTGCGCCCTGTTCATTTCCCTGGGCGAATGGATCAATTCTGACAGCGATGAAAGCCTGGGGCTGATCTTGCCCATGTTCTTTGGAATTATTTTTGGCGCGATCAGTTTTTCGGGAAGCCTCGTGGCCTTCGGAAAATTACAGGGGTTGATCAGCGAAAAGCCGTTGCGCTGGCCCCTGCAAAAAACGATCAATATTGTCCTGTGCGCAATCATGGTGGCCCTCGCGACCATCGCAGTCCGGCATTGCCATTGTGAACTCCACTGGATTTATCTGTTGGCCGGAGCCGCGCTGGTGCTGGGTGTTCTGCAAGTGCTGCCCATCGGTGGCGCGGATATGCCGGTGGTTATTTCCGTCCTGAATTCCTGCACCGGCATGGCGGCGGCGGTCACCGGTTTCGCCATGCACAACATGGCCATGATCATCGCGGGTGTTCTTGTCGGCGCCGCCGGGTCTTTCCTGACTCTCCTGATGTGCAAAGCGATGAACCGATCTCTACTGGCTGTCATCTTTGGTTCTTTTGGTGGCGGCGCACAAGCCGGAGCGGCTGCCGCGCAAGGCGAAAAAACCCAGCGCGAAACCACCGCCGCCGAAGCCGCCATCATGATGGGCTACGCGCGCAAGGTGATTATTATTCCCGGTTACGGACTGGCCGTGGCCCAGGCGCAACATCTGGTTCACGAACTGGAACAAATGTTGGAAAAGCGCGCCGTGGAAGTGAAGTATGCGATTCATCCAGTCGCGGGCCGCATGCCGGGCCACATGAATGTTTTGTTGGCGGAAGCCGACGTGCCTTACCCCAAACTTTTCGACATGGATGAAATCAATCCCGAGTTCGACCAGGCGGATGTGGCCTTGATCATCGGGGCCAACGACGTGGTCAATCCCGCAGCTCGCAACGACGCGACCAGTCCCATATACGGCATGCCCATCCTCAACGCCGACAAGGCGAAGAATATCATCGTCATCAAACGCGGCAAAGGCGCCGGTTTTGCGGGCATCGAAAACGAACTGTTTTTTGACGCGAAGACGCGGATGTTGTTTGGCGATGCCAAGAAGGCCTTGCAGGAATTGGTGGCCGAGATTCGAGGGTTGTAGATTTGGGATTTACGGCATAGGCTTCATCAGCCCCGATATCACGGGCGGTTTTTGGAGAATTAGACCAATTATACATGCAACCATTGCCGACAGTTTTACTTCGTCCCGGTGACGCCGATCGCGTCCTTGCCGGGCATCCCTGGATTTATTCCGGCTCGACCCTGCGTCTGACTTCGCCGGCGGAAGATGGCGCCATCGTGCAGGTCAAAGATCATCGCCAAAGATTCCTCGGCATCGGCTTTTACAATTCCAAATCGAAAATTGTCGTGCGCGTCATGGCGCCGGAACGGGAGGAGATCAACCGGGAGTTTTTTGAAGGACGGATCCGCGCGGCCCTGGCGATACGGCAACGACACTTGCCCGGAGCCAAATCCTTTCGCGTGGTCAATGCGGAGAGTGATTTTCTCAGCGGCTTGATCGTGGATAAGTATGCGGATGTCCTGGTGGTGCAGATTTCTGCCCTCGGCATGGATCAGCGCAAAGCGATGATCGTCGAGGCGTTGCAAAATATTTTTTCGCCACGCGCGATTGTGGAGCGGAGCGAAGCTTCCTTCCGGAAATTTGAAGGCTTATTGGAAGCCAATGGCTTGATCTCCGGAAAACTCGATGGCACGGTGTCGATTGAATTGAACGGTTTGAAATTTGACGTGGATATCGCCGGTGGCCACAAAACCGGTTTGTATCTGGATCAACAGCGCAATTATCAATTGGTGGCGGACCTGATCAAGGGTGGCCAAGTGTTGGATTGTTTCAGTTTTCTCGGCGGCTTTGCGCTGCACTGCGCCCGCGCTGGTGCCACGAAAGTCCACGGTCTGGATCAGAGTCAGGAAGCCGTTGATGCCGCCACAAAAAATGCCGCAGTAAACGGTTTGACCGATAAATGCACTTTTGAAACGGTCAACGTCTTCGATTGGCTCAAAGCCCAGACGGCGGTGAATCCGCACGAAAAAGTCGTCCCTAAATTCGACGGCATCATTCTCGACCCGCCGTCGTTCACACGGACCCGTTCGGCCATCCCGAATGCCTTGCGCGGCTACAAGGACATTCATCTGCGCGCACTCAAACTCTTGAGACCCGGCGGAACTTTGGCCACTTTCTGTTGTTCACATCATGTAGATAGTGTGACCTTTGAACAAGTCATCCTCGATGCCGCCTACGACGCCCGGAGAATCCTGCGCCGCGTGGCCACCTATAGCCAGTCGCCCGATCACCCCATTTTGCCCGCAGTGGCCGAAACGGAATATCTCAAGGGCTATGCTTACGAAGTGGTACGGTAAGAAACAAAGTTATGCTGACGCTGCATTCTGAAATTTTGGTCAAGAACGGGAAAAAACAGTTTGCTATGCTGCCCTACGAGGAATTTCTAGCGGTGCAAGAGCGATTGGCTGATGCTGCGGATCTTTTGGAATTGCGCCGGGCCAGGCGGGCCGAAGGCAAAAAACCGTCCATTCCTCTCGCTCAAGTAAAACGTGAACTTGGTTTGTAAAAGGCCGCAGAAAAAATCATTCTGTGGCATCGGGTTGAACGGAAAGGCGAACTGCTTGAAGTTCTTCATCATTTTCCCGTTTTGATCGGCGAGAATAAATCCGCGCCAATGTTCCCGGCGGCAGTAGAGCTGGATGCAAATAATCCTCGCTCTCTTCAAAATAATCAATCGCGCCATCGTCCATGCTTCATTAATTCCAGATTTGCCAATCACTTTCAATTTCAAAACGGGATCGAAAAAATTCGTGGCATTGGTTTTAGCGCGTGGATTTGACTCCAACGGGTCGGCCTGTAAGACCGGGCGATATTTTAAAGCACAGGTCGCTCCGCTGGAGTATTGCTTGGAATGATTCAGCCGTCCCTTCGGGACTTAGGACTTTCGTTTCGTCCCCCCCGGCAATAAATTGCCGGGCTATTATCATGGGTCCCTCCGGGACAAAGGATGGAAACGCGGCATCGCAGTGAAATTTTAATGCGCCTGCCCTCCGCCGTTTGAGCGTTGGCATTTGCAACCCCTCAGCTATTATGTGCAGGAATGAAATCGCGGCACTTAGTCTTTATCGTTCTGCTCAACATCCTCGTGTTGGCGACGGGCTTTTGGTACCTGGGGAATAAAGTGCCGAAGGCTCCTCAGTCGGAAATAAAAGTAGATGTTTCCGAATGGAAAAAAAAGGTGGCGGCTCCGAGTGTCCCCGTGACAGCCCAGCCCAAGGTCATTTACAGAACCAACAAATTTAACTGGAGCCAGATCGAGTCGGCTGATTATCGCCAATACATCGCCAACCTTCGCTCCGTCGGCTGCCCGGAACAAACCATCCGCGATCTGGTGCTGACCGATGTGATGCGCCTGTACGCTGGGATGCGCGGCAAGGCCAGCGTCAATGGCCGCGAATTCAAATATTGGGAAACCGATGACAAACGGAAGCTCCGCCAGAAACAATTGGAAGATCGGGATAAGCAACTGGCCCAGATTGACAAGGATTTGCCGGCGGTCCTGCGTGAATTGCTCGGCATCAATTATGAGCGCGAACTGGACAAATATTTCATAGACACCGGCGCGGATGAACAGCACATCGCTTTTCTGCCTCCCGGCAAACGCGATCAGGTGCTGGCCTTGCGCGATCAGATCGAAGGCCAGCGCGAAGCGGTCATGAGCGAGGTGGCGGAGGGCCAGGCGCTTTCGCCCGATCAGATCGGACGGCTCAAGAAAATTGACCTGCAACGGGACAAAGCGTTGTCTGTTCTCTTGACTCCAGAGGAAAAAGAAACCTACGAGCTTTCCACTTCCCCGACCGCCGAACGGCTGCGGCAACAATTGATCGGGTTTAATCCGACTGAAGCCGAATTCCGGGAGATATTCCGCCGACAAGCCGCGATTGACCAGGCTTACGCCTACGCCAACACCAACGATGTCACCGTGCAACAGGCCAAAGCCGCCGATCTGGCGAAAGCGGAACAGGAAATCAATAACCAATTGGATCCCTCGCGGGTGGTGGATTATCAGCGGGCGCACAACGACGATTATCGCAATCTCTATGTGCTGGCCCAGCGCTTCGATTTGCCAGTCTCCACGGCGCAATCGTTGCTGGACATGCGACAGGTGGCCGAAGATCAAAAACGACAAGTGGCCAATTCAACGACCATTCCAGAAGACAAAAAGGCCGACGCCCTCAAAGCCATTCAAGCCGAAACAGAACGCACCGCCCGCGAAGTACTCGGGGATAAAGGTTATTCCGAATACAACCAGACCACTAGTAATTGGATTCAGACTTTGGGGAATTAGGGAGTGGCTCAAGTTGGTAAAAAAAGTAAGTTCCCCAGAAACCACCCCGGCTCGCGAGTACGACTCGCCCCACCAGTTTCACCAAACTGAGCCAGTGCCGGTAATTAAGCTTAAGAAAGCAAATCCCGTTGCCATTTCATCAATTCTTTTTGATGCCCGTCCCAGTCGGAAGAAAGCGCAAGCAGCGTGGCCCGGCTGGCGATCAACGTCGGATCAATGACCAACTCTTCCGCCCGTTTGTTGCGTTTCTGTTCCAAGTCTTGAAACCGTTGCTGTTCCGCGTCGGTTTGCCGCCGGGAATGATTACGGATGTAGTCCGGCCATTCGGACGCTGGCACGGCCAAACCGGTCATGACCGCTTCGATCAAACTTTCTCGTCGCCGTGAGTTGATGTGGCGCGGAATCAATTCCTGAAATGGCCGGTTTTCCGAGGCGGCCTCGGCGATGGCCGCCATCGGTTCGTAGGACAACATAAAAAACGGCGGGCGATTCGCCTGCAACGCTTCCTTTTCCCGCCAATGCCAGATCGAGCGCACCACGGCCAAACCGGCTCGCGATAATTTATGACTGCCCTTGATCCGCCAAACTCGGTCCGGTTCAGGTTCCGGCGGGATGGCACATTCTGCGATCAATCGCGCGCAACTTTCCTCCAGCCAGGCCATCCGGCCTTTTTCGATCAGTTGGTTTTTTAAGATATCCGAGAGGGCCTTGAGATAATGCGTATCATTTCGCGCGTAGGCTTCCATGCGCGGGGTCAACGGACGCCTCGACCAGTCAGCTTTTTGCGAGCCTTTATCCAACGTCACGCCGAGAAATTTTCCTACGAGATTGGTCAGGCCAAATTCCTTTTCGCCCAGCAACCGGCTGGCCAGCATGGTGTCGAAAATCCGGTCCGGCACAAAATTGTGGTTCTTGCGCAGCAGCCGCAGATCGTAATCCGACCCGTGCATGAGGATCTGATGTTTTTTCAGTTCCGGCCAAAATGCGGTCAGATCCAGGCGGGACAGTGGATCAATCAAATAGTCTCCACCCACCAGGCTGACTTGGAGCAGGCAAAGCTTTTCGGGATAGGCATGAAGACTGTCGGCCTCGGTATCGAGGGCCACCCATTCGGCGGCGCTCAATTGCGGCAAAAATTCTGTCAGCTTTTCAGTCGAGGCGATCACCACATTACATTACGGGAAACCATTCGGAGAAAAAAATGAAAAAACGCAGAATTTTGGGCTTTGCATCAGCCCGATAAAATTTATTGTGGGGCATGAATTTGGCGGATGCGTTTGCGGCTTCGGCCCGGCTGGACCTGAATAAGCCCGCGCTTTTTTGGGGCGAGGAAGAATTTTCCTACGGCCAGCTTCTGGTCCAAACCCTTTGGGTCGCGGAACAACTGCGCGTTAAATTCAAAATCCAACCCGGTGATCGCATCGGCATCTGGTTAAAAAACTGTCCACAATTCGTGCCCGCCCTTTTCGGCGTCCTGCAAGCTGACGCCGTCGTCGTCCCGATCAACAACTTTCTCAAACCCGCCGAAGTCAGCTTCATCGTCGCCAACGCCGGCATCAACGTCTTGATCACCGATGAATCAATGCACGAAAGCCTGCAAAAACTACAAGTTCTTCAACCGGCCTTGCGCGCACTAAAAGTCGAAACGCTCCAAACTGATGAACCTCGTAAATCGAAAATCGTAAATCGAAAATCCCAAGATCTGGCCGTCATCATCTACACCTCCGGCACCACCGGCCATCCCAAAGGAGCGATGCTTTCCCACGACAATATTTGGCACAATGTCCAGAGTTGTCGCAAAGTTCTCGAAGCCGCCGGGCATGACCGTTTCGTGGTGTTGCTGCCGATGTTTCACAGTTTCATGATGACCGTCGGGATATTTTTGCCGCTATTGGTCAATGGCTCCATCGTGGTGGTGAAATCATTGCACCCGCCGAAGAACATTCTGGCTGAAATCATCCAGCACAAAGCCACCCTGCTCCCGGCGGTCCCGCAATTTTTCCGCATGTTGACCAGTGATTCGGTGCCGGCGAATCTGCCGTTGCGATTATGCATCAGCGGCGGAGCGCCGTTGCCGGGGGAAATCCTGAAGGAATTCACCGCCAAATTTCCCATCCCGTTGCTTGAAGGCTACGGCTTGAGCGAATCGAGTCCGGTGGCTTCGTTCAATCCGTTGCATGGCCCGTGGAAGGCCGGCTCCATCGGCGTGCCGATCTACGATGTGGAAATGTCCATCCAGGATGACACCGGCAAAATTCTTGGGCCGGACGAAACCGGCGAGGTCTGCATCCGCGGCAAAAATGTGATGCTGGGCTATTGGCAGCAACCGGACGAAACCGCCGAAGTGATGCGCGGCGACTGGCTCTTGACCGGCGACATCGGCCATGTGGACGCCGACGGCTACTACTACATCACCGACCGTAAAAAGGACATGCTGCTGGTCAACGGCATCAACGTCTATCCGCGCGAGATCGAAGAAGTGTTGTATCAGTTCAAAGGCGTGAAAGAAGCGGCCGTGATCGGCGTGCCCGATGCGCGCAAAGGCGAGCAGGCCGTGGCCTATCTGTCGGTTAATGACGGCGTCACCTTGGATGAAAAAGCATTGCTGCAATTTGTCCGGGAACGACTGGCGGATTACAAGGTGCCGAAGAAGGTGGTGATTTTGCCGGCGTTGCCGAGGAATTCGACGGGGAAGATTTTGAAAACGGCGTTGCGGCAGATGGCCGCATAATATCGCGAGCGAGTCAAATTGTCTCACGTTCTATCTTGCTAACCTATTCTTGACGCCTTTTCTGACGGGTTGACGGCTTTTTTACCCCCAAATGGTATCATTCGGAGTGAATTAGGTGCGGGTAATTGGTTGCGCTGCGATTCATTTACCTTCCCTTTCACAGTTGACGATTCTCGGGGGCCGCTCGTAAACTAATCAATAGAACATCAGGGGTGCCTGAAGCGCCTCTGGAGGACAATTTTATGCCTGAAGGATATTGTGTTAAGTGCAAAGCCAAGAAGGAAATCGTGGACGCCGTCGAAGAAACGATGAAGAACGGACGCAAAGCCATCAAAGGCAAATGCCCGACCTGCGGCACCGTCATGTTTAAAATTTTGGGCGGCAAGGCAACAGCGCCCGCCGCCGCACCCGCACCTGCCAAACCCACAACCTGATTCGATCGTTATTATTTAATATATTATGGCCCAACAATTGGCTTACGTCATCATCACCCCGTACACCCTGCACAAATCCCGCACCGGCGGAATTATTGCGCGCCTGATCACGCGCACCGGCTTGGAACTCGTCGCCGCCCGCATGTTCGGGCCGAGCAATGAGTTGGTCCAAAAATATTCCGAAGCCATCATTTCGGCCAACGATCCCCAGGATCGCCATATCCAGGAATTGATCCGCGATTACATTTTGCAAAACCTGGCGCCCGATCCCAAGACGCAGCGTCCGCGCCGCGTCATGGTGCTGCTGTTCCGCGGGGAAGAAGCCGTGCGCAAGGTGCGTTCAGTCATCGGCAACATCAGCGCTGACCGTCGCGGTGGCGAAACCATCCGCGATACTTACGGTGATTTGATTTTGGATGAAAAGGGCGGGGTTCGTTACTTTGAGCCGGCGGTTTTGGCCGCGCCGAACAATGAAGAAGCGGAAATCAAACTGAAGCTTTGGGCGAAATACTCGGATACGGACGGCGGCCTGGTGACCCGGACGCTGGCTTACGCTCCCGGCGAAGTGCCACAACGTACGCTCGTTCTGATCAAGCCCGACAATTTCCGCTTCGCCACCGGCCGTCCCGGCAACGTGATTGATTTTCTTTCGCGCACCGGTCTTTACATCATCGCCATCAAGGTTCATCGCATGAGCGTGACCCAGGCCATGGACTTCTACGGCCCGGTCAAAGAAGTTTTGCGCACGAAGTTGAAAGACTCCGTCGCCGCCCGCGCCAAGGCTGTGCTGGAAAAAGATTTCCATTTCAAGATCCCTGCAGCTGAAGAGAAACAACTGGGCGAAATCCTTGGCCCAATTTCTGGCGACAATCAGTTTGATAACATCGTTCGTTTCATGTCCGGCAAATCCGAATCTGAGTGTGAACCCGCGCAGATCAACGCCCCGGGCAGCGAGAAGTGCATCGCCTTGATCTACGAAGGTGTGGAAGCCATCCGCAAAATCCGCGACGTCCTCGGGCCGACTGATCCGTCCAAGGCACCGCCGGGTTCCATCCGCCGCGAATTCGGTTCCAACATCATGGTCAACGCCGCCCACGCCAGCGATTCCGACGAAAGCGCGATGCGGGAAATGAAGATTGTGAATGTGCCGGAGAACATCTTCAAGACGACGATTGAGGAAGCTTACGGGAAGCTGTAAGCAGCCAAAAAAACTTATTTATCGAAGCAGCCAACGAAAGTCGGCTGTTTCGCTTTAAAGAAATGGCGGTCGCGCGACGAAAATCGAACCGCTAGAAATTTCACTCCTGATTTGACGCGGCGGCAGGTGTCGGTACAATAACCATCCGTAAATGAAAAAAGTCCAACAACCTAAATACCGTCGCATTCTGCTCAAGCTCAGCGGGGAAGCACTGGGCGGCAAGGGTGGCGTCGGCATTTGCCCGGAAGCGGTCCACGAAATGGCGCGGCAAATTGCCGAGGTGCGCGAGTTGGGCGTGGAAGTAGTGGTGGTGGTTGGCGGCGGCAACATTTTTCGCGGCGTCGCTGGCAGCGAGCGGGGGATTGAACGCGCGACCGGGGATTACATGGGGATGCTCGCCACAGTCATCAATGCGCTAGCCTTGCAAGATGCGTTGGAAAAACAGGGCGTCGCCACCCGCGTGCAAAGCGCCATCACCATGTCACAGGTGGCCGAGGCCTTTATCCGCAGGCGCGCGCAACGGCATTTGGACAAAGGCCGGGTCGTCATTTTCGGCGGCGGCACGGGCAATCCATTTTTCTCGACTGATACTGCGGCCGCCCTGCGGGCCAATGAAATCGGCGCGGAAGTCATTTTGAAGGCGACCAAGGTGGATGGCATTTACGATTGCGATCCGGTCAAGAATCCCAAGGCCAAGCGGTATGCGCAAATCACCTACCTGGAAGCATTGCAAAAACAGCTTAAGGTGATGGATTCGACGGCGTTTTCGTTGTGCATGGACAACAAGATGCCGATAATTGTATTTGACATGTTCAAAGCGCACAATCTCAAGCGCGTGGTGCTGGGCGAAAAAGTGGGGACCCTGGTCACGACCTGATCGCAAACTTTAATCTGAAATAATTTTATGGCTCTCGATGACATTCTGTTGGAAGCGGAAGAAAAAATGAGCAAGACCGATGAGGTCGTGCAACATGAATTCGCCGGCGTGCGCACCGGCAAAGCCTCGCCCGTGCTGGTGGAAAATATTTTGGTGGAAGTGTACGGATCGCATATGCGCATCCGCGAATTGGCCAGCATCACCACGCCGGAACCGCGGGTGTTGGCCATTCAGCCCTGGGACGCGACCACGGTGCAGCCGATCGAAAAGGCGATCATGAAAGCGAATTTGGGACTGACGCCAACCACGCAGGGAAAATTGATTCGCATTGTTTTGCCGGAATTAAGCACGGAACGCCGCCAGGAGATGGTGAAGATCGCCCGCAAAATGGCGGAAGATGGCCGCGTGGCCATTCGTCACGTGCGCCGGGACAGCCTGGAAGCCGTCAAAAAAGAAGGCAAAACCGGCGGTATCACTGAAGACCAGACGGAAGCGGCGGAAAAAGAAGTGCAGAAATTAACCGATGAATACATCGGCAAGATCGAAGCGCATCTGGCGCATAAGGAAAAAGAAATTCTGACGGTTTGACCTCCGTCTTACGGAGTCACCGATGTGGTATTAGTCGTCGCGGGCGGGTCGAAGTGAACCACATTTTCCCCGGGCTTGGCGTAGCTCAAGCGTTCACGAGCGAGACGCTCAATCGTCCTGGGGTCTTGCATGGCGCGGATGGACGAATCCAATTTTTTTGCGGTTTCCTGTTCCTTTTCAATTTTTCCATCGAGCTGAAGTTTCTCTTTGCGCATCCGCTCGTTTTCCTTGATGACCGGCCAATACCACAGGCCGATGCCCATGACCACGGCGACGAGCAAGAGCCAGCACACCACGCGGGTGAGCTTGTCCCAAATACTATCGGCGGTCGTCATGCGGGGAGTAAATCATGACGGACAAAAAAACGGAAGGGATTTTTGTGGATGAGGTGAATTTTTCCATAGCCCCAGAGGGGCTGTGAAGATCAAAGCTAAAGCTTGCGGGGAATTCGCGCCTGTTTATCCTGTTATTGTGCCTGTTGTCACGGTTCCATTAGCTGAGCGGTCTTACCCCATTTTCATTGGGGACGGGCTCCTTTCTTCCCTCGGTCGCCGGTGTGCGGCCCTTAAGCTCGGCTCGCGTTGCGCAGTCATCACCGACCGGAACGTGGCTCCCCTTTACGCAAAAAAGGCGATGGCGTCTCTTGTCGCCGCCGGATTTAATCCATCGCTTATCACCGGCCCGGCCGGGGAAACTTCCAAGAGCGTGACGATGGTGGAAAGCTGCTACGATCAATTGGCCAAACACCGGCTGGAACGCTCATCGTTCATTGTGGCGTTGGGTGGGGGTGTGGTGGGGGATTTGGCGGGGTTTGTGGCGGCGACGTATTTGCGCGGGGTGGCTTTTGTGCAGGTGCCGACGACTCTGCTCTCGCAGGTGGATAGCTCCGTGGGTGGAAAAGTGGGGGTAAATCTCAAAGCCGGGAAAAATCTGGTCGGCGCATTTTATCAGCCGCGCCTGGTGCTGTGCGATCTGGGCACGCTGAAAACATTGCCGAAACGCGAATTTCGCGCCGGTCTGGCCGAAGTCATTAAATACGGGATCATTTACGATGCCGCGCTTTTTGCCCGGTTGGAAAAGGATTTGCCCAAATTGCTGGCCGGGCATCAAGCCTCGCTTGCGTCCGTGGTGGCGCGTTGTTGCGAGATCAAGGCCGAGGTCGTCTGTCAGGATGAAACCGAAACCGGATTGCGCGCGATCCTGAATTTCGGCCACACCATCGGTCATGCGATTGAAAACACCTGCGGTTACGGAAAATATCTCCACGGCGAAGCCATTTCCATCGGCCAAGTGGCGGCGGCCAAACTTTCCGCTGAAGTTGTCGGTTTGAGCGACAAAGAAGTTGACCGCATCACGCAATTATTCGTCCGCGCCGGATTACCCATCCAAATAAAACTTTCCGCCACTCAACGCCAAAAACTCATGGCCGCCATGTTGCTCGACAAAAAAGTCAGCGCCGGTATGGTCAAATTTGTCCTGGCCAAAAAAATCGGGCTCGTCGAACCCGGTCACAAAATTAACCCAAAACTGATTGAAGATGTATTGCGCGTCGAATCGCCGATCCGCGCGTCCATCGTAAATCGCAAATCGTAAATCCCAAATGGCTGCCGTCAGCGAAACCATCGTCCGCGAATATTTTGAACTGCACGGGTTCCTCGTGCGGCAAGATCGCAAGTTCATCGCGCGCGGCAAACAGGAGGACGATGGCATTGATTTTTTTGTAATGAACCCGCAACCGCGCGAACGAGAATTGCCGGTGCCGTTTGTCCTGAGTTCGGAAGATTTGCCAGCGATCGAACGGGCCTTGGTCGTCGTGCGTGGATGGCATACGGAATCATTCAGTTCCGCCGTCCTGGAAAATTCGCCAGAGATGTTCCGGTTTGTGGAGCCAGCCGTCTTCCGGCAGGTTTCACTGGAATTCAGCCCGGACAGCACGCCCCTGAAAATTTTGATTGTCCCGACCCTGCCGGCCACCACCGAAGCGCGCGAGCAAAGCATCCAATTTCTGAAATCAAAAGGCGTGGACGCCGTCATCCCCTTCCGCACCCTCCTGGCCGATCTGATTGCCCATGTCGAAGTGAACCGAAACTACGACAAATCCGACCTGCTGCAAATCATCCGGGTGCTGAAAAATTACGAACTTCTCAAAGAGCCGCAGTTGGAACTGTTTCGCGCGCCCAGGAAAAAGAAAAAGAAAGTGGAATGAGCATCTTTGCGGTTTTTGTGTCCTTTCGCGCCGGATTCTCTTAAGCTGTTGCCATGCCGCAGAACGAGGCCGAGACCGAAGAAAAATTGGATCCCTGGATCGCGAAGTTTCTTCAGCACCTGGCTTCCGACAAGGGCGCCTCCATTTATACGCAACGCAATTACAGGCATGCTTTGTTCCGGCTCATGGCTTGGTTTAAGACGGAACGGAAAACCACCCCGGATTGGAAGAGTCTGCGCCGGGATGATTTTCGTGATTTCCTCCGCTTTCTGGGTCGCAGCAATCTGAGCCGCGCGGTCATCCAATTACAGTTCTCCGCCTTGCGCACGTTCTACAAATTTCTCATACGTAACGGTGTGGCTTCGGCGTCCCCGATAAAAAACCTTTCACTGCCAAAGCGGGAAAAAAGGCTTCCTAAATTTCTGACCGTCCCGCAACTGCTTGACCTTTTGAAAGCGCCCGCCGCCGAATTAAAAAAAGAGGCGGAGAAAAAAAAGGAAGAAGTGGACGTTACTCGTTATTTCCGCGATGCCGCGATTCTGGAAGTGATTTATTCCTGCGGCCTCCGTATCAGCGAACTTTGCCAGCTTTGTGCGGGCGATATTGATTGGCCCGAACAATTGGTGCGCGTCCGCGGCAAAGGGAAAAAAGAGCGGATGGTGCCCATCGGCGCGCCCGCGCTCGAAGCCATCCGCTCATATTGGAAGCTGCGAAAATATTCGCCCAACAGCGGGATGCCCGTTTTTTTAAGCGGCATCAAAAAAATCTCGCCTCTATCTCCACGCATCGTGCAATTGCGCCTGAAAAAGTATCTGGCCTCAGCCGGTCTCGATCCCGGTCTAACACCCCACAAATTACGCCACAGCTATGCCACGCATTTGCTCGATGCCGGCGCCGACCTTCGCAGTGTCCAGGAACTCCTCGGTCATGCCCACCTCGTCACCACCCAGGTTTACACCCATCTCAGCACCGAACGCCTGAAAAAAGCCTACGATAACGCACACCCAAGGGCGTAACGTCATTTAAAACGTAGAAGTCGAGGTAACGAGGCGCAAAATGAAATTCGAAGTCCAAAATCCGAAACAAATTTCTAACACGAAAATTTTTAAAAATTCAAAACATTCGAGCTTGAGATTTCAGTTTTTTAAAAGTCAGAGTCTCGTTACCTCGGCTTCTACAAAATGAGTTTGAGGCTTCGATTTGGCCCGTGAGTTTGGTAATAAATTCCCATGATTCGTTTTGTCCAGCTTAAGCATCCGAAACAGGGCCGACGCGTCGCCGTGGTTCAGGGTGAAAAATTGCGGTTGTTGCGTTTGTGGCGGGCTCTTTTTGATCTGGCTTCAACTGCCATCACCAAAAAGAAATCACTGGCCGATCTAGCCGCCGGCAGCCTGTCGAATGAAATTCTCGATTACGATGCGGTTTACTTTGGCTCGTCCGCCTGGAAATTTTTGCCCGCCTTCGATCATCCGGACGAATCCGCTCGCTGCCTCGTGACCGGGACCGGACTGACTCATCAGGCCAGCGCCAAAAACCGTCAGGCCATGCACTCCGCCAAAAAATCCGCCTGGACCGACAGCATGAAAATGTATCAGTGGGGCGTGGAAGGCGGCCGCCCGAAGCCCGGCAAAATCGGCGTGCCGCCCGAATGGTTTTACAAAGGCCACGGTGACATTCTCCGAGCCCACAACGAACCACTGGATGTTCCCAGTTTCGGCGGCGACGGTGGCGACGAGGCTGAAGTCGCGGGTGCTTATATCATTGATTCCGCCGGACGACCGCACCGCGTCGGTCTGGTGCTGGGCAACGAATTCTCCGATCACGTCATCGAAAGGAAAAACTACCTTTATCTCGCGCCGTCAAAATTACGCTGCTGTTCGCTCGGGCCGGAATTGATGGTGGATGCGGATTTCAGTGAAGCGCACGGGACCGTGAAAATTTTACGCAAAGGAAAAGTCATCTGGTCGAGCGGATTTACCACCGGCGAGAAAAACATGTCCCACACCGTGGCCAATCTGGAACATCATCATTTCAAATATCCCCAGCACCGTCGGCCCGGCGACGCGCACATCCATTTTTTCGGAGCCGACGTGTTCAGCTTCGGCTCCAACATCAAGCTGAAGGATGGCGACGTGATGGAGATTGAATTGCCAGGATTCGGTCGTCCCCTGCGCAATCCAATAAAAATGGATCGTTCAAAAGCACAATTTGTCAAAGTGCCGTCACTTTGACGGCTTCCGCGCAACGACGTCTATCTCCACTTTGATCCCACCCCACAGGACGGACTGCACCGTAGTGCGCGCAGGCAGGACTGCGGCATCTTTGAAAAAATTACGATAGATGCCGTTGAAGCGGTCGAAATCTTCTATTTTCGAAAGATGCACCGTGCTTTTGACCACATCGTTCATCGTGCAACCAGCGGCGCGCAGGATGGTCTGGATGTGAGTCAGGGTCAGCAAGGTTTCTTCTTCGATGGTGCCGCGAATGACTTCGGCGGTTTTGGAATTCAGCGGGCCCTGGCCGCTGACATAAACCCAGCCGTCAATCTCCACGGCGGCGGAATAAGCGCCGGTGCTTTTTTCTTTCTCCGGATGTTTGATTTCGATTTTTGGCATAAAATTATTCAAATAAAATTGTCCCAAAACAGCGGGGCAAATGGAAATTTAATTCATCCACGGGGCTCCACGATGCCCAATGCCGTTGCGATAATTCATCGCCGCATTTGTAAAAATTACCGCGCCATTCCTGTCCCTTTATGTTGCCGATCGGACCGACAAATTTTTCCAGCGCTGCGAACGGAACAAAAAATTTCAGATCCCAGGAAACCGGCTCCTTGATTTCCGGGTCCACCGTTTTGGGCAGCGACGATTGAATCCGGATTGTTTGTCCGATTTCCGTCGGCAGCTTGACATATTCTTTAAAGCCGCCGGGAATGCGCGTTGGGTCGGTGATATAAAAACAGAGGTGTGCGCCGCCCGCATTCATCTCCAGATTGAAATAACCTTTGTCCGGCTTGGGTTGCATGAAAAATTCCACGCAACTGTCTTTCCAGACCGGGTCTTGAAAATTGGTCCACACCGAACGCACAAATTGGTCCTCCACTTGAAACACCCCGTGAATGCCGTCGTCATCATAATTCAACCGCACGGAAACTTTGGGCCGAAAGACGCTGCTTTCAGGCCGGAAGTTGGCGACCTCCGCGACTTCGGCCGGTTTTGAAATATGTTTGACTATGTATTGCATGATTCAGCGAATCAAGAGGTAATAGATTCCGGCCACTCCAATAAAGACAAAAACGCCGCATCGGATCTGCTTCGGATTTATTTTCTGGAGCAAAGCATGGCCCAGCCAAATCGCGAGATAAAGCGGAATCGCGATCAGCGCGCCGCGCGTCCAGGAAAATTCTTTGAAGTAACCAAACTTGCCATAACCGATCATCCGCAACGCGCAACTGGTCGTGATCGTCACCTGCAAGAATGCCATGATCTGACCGCGACTCCAGGGATGCGCGTAGGCATAAGCCGCGGTCGGGGTGCCGCCGAGGTTAAAGGCACCGCTTAATGCGCCGCTGAATAATCCCAGCGGCACAGTCAGAAAATTCGGAATGTGAATCAGCGGTTTTTTCCAGAGAAACTCCCGGGCGGCGATCAAGATCATGATTGCGCCCAAAACACGGCAGAGCAAAACCTCATTGGTTTTTTCCAAAAAATAAACTCCGATCGGCACACCCAGACAAAGACTGATGAAAAAGTTGAAACCCAGCCGCCAGTTATAATCGTGCGCATGACGAATGAAAGTGGTGATCGTGGCCATGAAGGAAAACACCGTTGAAATGGCCGCCGCTTCTTTCACACTCATGAAGAACGGCAACAACGACATCGAAACCAGCCCGAAGCCGAAGCCGGTCAGGCTTTGCACAAATCCCGCGCAAGCCAATGCGCCGCCCAGGAGAAACCAATTCATGCTATGGGCCCACCCTTGCCCGATAGAAACGTTGCGGCGCGGTCAATGCGCCGGGGTCCAGGATGATGCCGGAGACGCTGCTGGTTTTCATCGGAACCCAATCAAATAAATTGCTTGATTGATCGACGACCCAGGTGGTGGCTGTTTGGCCGGAGAGCATGAATTGAAAATCCGATCCACTGAGCCCTGGAGAGCCGAGCGATGGCCGGGAGTTGGTCTGCGGGACCGAATCCACCAGATTCTGCGAACCGGCGTTGTGATCCTCCACCCGGACATTGTCAAAAATCACGTAGCAATCGGCCGCCGGACTGGCGAGCGAAGGAAACACATCCATCAAGCCCAGCATAACGGTGCCGTTGGTGAAACTGGAAGTGTTGGTGCGTTGAGCCACGATGGTGTTGTTCATTTTCCAAGTGACCACGCCGTTGCTTTGGCCGACCTCCATCGCCACCCAGCTTTTTCCCGGCGAACCGGCCGTTTCAGCCGGCGGCGTGGGAAAGAGTGATTGATAAACCGTGGCGACATTGTCAGTCGCCACCATGCCGCTGGCCGCCAGGCCGATCAATTCGATGTTGGTGCCGGAACGATTTCCGACGTAGGCGCGATAATCGCGGCTGGTGCCGCCCTCGCCATCCACCGCGAACCAGATGCCATCCGTGGCGGGTGAGTTGGTCGAAGCCCAGTTGACTTCGGTGCCCAAATGATCAATGCCGCAGATGGAAAATTGAGTCGTGCCAGCACCGCCGCCGCCACCGGCGTTACCCGGATAATTGAGCCACATATCAAACTTCAATACGTAATTGGTGTTGAAGACCTTGTTCTTGGGATAAATGTTCAGGCCCAGGTTGATGCCATTTGTGCTATTGACAGCCATTCTTACGCCTTTGGTTGTCCCGCTGGAATTGGGCGATGGCGGAATCAGCAGGCTCACTCCGTTGGAAGTGTAATGCGTGCTGCCGTAATCAAAGGCCCAAGTAAGGGAGTAATCGGCCACATTGCCGGTTTGCGCGCTCCAATAGACCGACCAATTGGTCGAGGCATCGGTGTCAAAATTATCGGAAAATAAAATGGGAAATCCAGAACTGTTGGTCGAGACGGTGACGACCGCCGGGACGCTCCAGGCCGAACCGGCGGTATTGCTGACCTGGACCACATAGCTGCCGGCATTGGCGACCTGAACATTTGACAGGCTGTCACTGGAATTGGTCTGCGCGGAAATGGCGGCGCCGTTCTGGTACCATTGATAGGTGAACGGACTGGTTCCACCGGCCACGACGCTCAAGGTGCCGCTGCCACCGTTAGTAAGATTCAATCCCTGGGGTTGGGTGTTGATGGTCGGCGCGTTGATCAAAGCACCGGTCAAATCTTCCACCCGCACATTGTCAAACAGGACGAACGAGTCAGCCACCGGGCTGGCGATTGAGGGGAACACATCCATCAATCCAAGCATGATCGTGCCGTTGGTGAACCCCGAGGTGTTGCTTCGGGTCGCGATCACCGTCCCGTTCATCTTCCAATTGATCACGCCGTTGGTCTGGTCCAGTTCCACCTGCACCCAGGTTTTCCCAGGAGTGCCGGTCGTTTCCGATGGGGGTGTCGTGAACAAGGTTTGGTAAATGGTTGTGGCGTGGTTCGATTGCGAGAGACCGCTGCCGGTCCCGATCAATTCCGTTTCCACCCCGGACAAATTTCCGAGGTAGGCGCGATAATCACGGGTGGTGCCGCCATCGCCATCTGCGGCAAACCAGAGACCGTCGGAAGACGTGGCGCTGGTCGCGGCCCAATTGACCTGGGTGCCAAGGTGATTGATCCCCATGATGGGAAATTGCGTGCTGCCGGTCGAACCGCTGCCGCCGGCCGCGCCGGGATAGTTGACCCACATGTCAAACTTGACCGCAAAATTGTTGCTGAACGATTTATTCTTCGGATAGATGTTCAGGCCGAGATTGATGCCATTTGTGCTATTGACAGCCATTCTCACGCCCTTGGTGCTGCCGGTGGAATTGGGCGCAGGCGGAATGAGATGGGTGGTCCCATTGTAGGTGGAGCGCGTGGCGCCATAGTCGTAGGCCCAATTGATCGAGTAATCCGGCGAACTGCCCGAGGCAGCGGCCCAATACAGATTCCAATTGGCTGACGAATCCACATCAAAATCATCCGCAAACAAAAGCGGATAACTATTGGTGGTGACCTGTAACGTGGCGGCACTGCTCGTCACTGAGCCGGAATTATTCGTGATCACCACGGTGTAGCTGCCGGCATTGGTGGTCAGCGCGTTGGTGATGCCGTACATCGCATTCGTGGCCCCGGGAATGGCTTGTCCGTTCCATTGCCAGGAATAATTCAACGGCGGATCGCCCGCCGCGAGAACGGAAAGGACCACGCTATTGCCGGTTTTGGCCACGCGACTGGCCGGATTATTCAGGATGGTCGGGGCGACGGCGGACACCGTGTAATACGGCTGCGGAATCGTGTTGCCGGTGAAAGTCGTTTCATCGCTTAGCAACGCGGCCAGCGCCGGGTTGGTTAAAACATTGGTCACGGTATTGTTCGTGCCGTCCACCGTGATGGCCTGCTGCACCATGCGGTCGCCATGGCTGTAATCCATGTACGTTTGATCGTGGACATTAACTTCGCCCTGAATGTAAACGCCGTTCTGTTGATACCATCCGAAAATGACCACCGGATTGGGCACGCCCGGTTGCAGATTGTTGTAAATCAAAGTGGAAATGATGACGTCCTTCTTGTCGCCGGAAGTCAACGCCCCCATGGGATAAGAAGACACATACGTTTGCCGCTGCGTCCAGATCATCAGGTTGTTGGTGTAAAAATATAACTCGGTGATGGGCGGGTCGTTCTGGTTATAAGTCATCGTATTCGGCGCCAGTTTGACCGCCGCCTTGGTCCAGGTGTCGCTCACCATCTTGCGCGTCGGCAGCGTGCAATTCAGCAATTTCGACAGCCGCTGCGCCAGCATCGGGGACATCGGTTGCAGCATGTAATCCGCATCCGACCCGATGGCCAGGTAATCCGGCGTGGTGTAATAGCTGACCGTATGATTGACGCTGTTGATGTTGGTGTTGGTCGTCACCAGGGAAAGCGTTTTCAACCAACTGGGGACGTTCCCGGCCGCGACCTGCGCGTAGATCCAATTCTCCCGTTCGGTCAGAGCCATGGGCGCCGACACGACATTGACGAACTGCGCTCCGGTCATCGCGTTGGTGGCGCGCGACGGGACATTGAGCGTCTGCGAAAAACCGGTAATGGCCGTCAATAGGCAGAGAGTCAAGGCAGCGAAGGTTTTCATGCTGTCACCCTAACGCCGGAGATGAAAATTTCCAAGTCGAAAGAACGCCGGAGCGCCGAGCATTGCTCGGCGCTCCATCGGTTTGACTGGACGCAGAGCCGGGCATCCGTACCATCTGCAACATGACGAAACGCATTGAAGTCGCCGCCGGGCTGGTTTTCCGCAACGGAAAACTGCTCATCACCCAACGCCTGCCCGATGCGCACCTCGGCGGGCTTTGGGAATTTCCCGGCGGCAAACGCGAGCCGAATGAATCGTTCCCCGATTGTCTGCGGCGCGAGTTGCGGGAGGAGTTGGGGATCGAAGTTGCGGTCAAAGAATTGATTGAGTGTGTTGATCATGATTACCCGGGGAAGCTGGTGCATCTGGAATTTTTTCGGGCGCAATGGTTGGAACACGAGCCGCGCGCGATTCATTGTCATGCTTTCGCGTGGGTGACGGCGGAGCAGTTGGCCGAGCACGAATTTCCGGCGGCGGATGCGGGCCTTTTGGAGAAGCTGCGAAATGCTCCCGCCTGGTGGCGGGGTTGAAAATGGAGCGCGGCACCCACTCTCTCGATGATAACTGCGCATTTTTCTTTTGGCGGTGTTTCAAAATCAAATTATCACTTCCCCGATCCAGTAATGTTACTTCAATCAACAAAAGCAATGTTGCTGGGCGAAACATCCACCATGTAAATCTCCAACGATTCCAGAGCTGCCAGCACAGCTTGCACTTTTGGCCAGCGGCCCTCGAACTGCTCTTGTTTCTTCCTCTCCCAATCGGCCCAAATTTCTTCTGAGAAAGCGGGCATTGCGTCCAAATAGGCACCTGCAAAATCCAGGACAAAAGGCCGGGTGACAATGCTCATCTCGATGACCATCAATTCATCGTCCTAGCCAATCAATTGTGGAACATGGAACCCCAAAATCTCACTCCCTTCCGCTTCCCGCAATCGCTCATAAACCTGATATTCACGCAGATATGGTTCGGGAAAATGATGCGCTTTAACCGCCGACTGGAATGGTGATTCCATTCCCGTTGCCCAAATAGGCCCGGGTTTTCTGTTCCTTGATGCGCCAGTTGACCGTCCGCCCGGCGAAGGCCGCTTGGTTCTGCAAGTGGACGATAACGAGCGCCGCTGGAACGTCCATTTGCCCAATGGCATTTCTTCCGCTTCAAACAGAGTGACCATAACTGCGAGCGTAAACACCTTGGCTGCATCGCACCATTGAAAAAAGCGCGCCGCTTGGTATAAAATTAAATCTCCACGACCAAGCCCGGATCAAAGCCCGTGCAGATTTGATCTGGATAACCTCTTTGATTGGTCAGGACACGCGTTAAACCGATGACATAATCCGCATTGAAATGGGTGTGACCATGAATCCAAAGGGGCACACGGCTTTGTTCCACCAACCAATCCAAGTTCGAGGCAAAAGCCGGTTTAAGCGGACTGCCGGAATGGTAAGGAGCTTCTGATTTAGAACTGGGCGCATGATGGGTCACGACGATCGTGTGACTTGGATCGCATTTGGCCAGTTCCGTCTTGAGCCATAAAACCGATTTCTCATGTAGTTGTACAGTGTCCCACGCGCGAAGAACGCGATTCTCCGAACTCTGTTGAATAATGCTATAATCGCTCATCACTGATTCTGCGGCCCGCATGGCTAATTCCGCGTTTCCGGTCAATTGAAAGTCGGTCCATAACGTGCAGCCGAGGAACGTGAAACCATTGATTTGGACGGAGGTGTTTTCCAAAAGATGGATGTAGCTGCCGTCTGTTTCCCGTTGCAATGTTTCAGTCAGGGCGGGGAGCGAATGGCGATAAAACTCATGATTGCCGAGAATGTAAATGACTGGTTTGCCGGGAAATTGTTTTGCGTCCATTGGCGACCTTCGCGTCCGAGATGAATATCTCCGGCAAGAACGACGATATCAGCATTGGTCTCCGGAATGTTGATCCGGCCAAATTCCAAATGCAAATCTCCAAGTATATGCAGACGCATAAAGCCTATTCAAAAGCACGCATGGCAGGAGTTTATCGCCCGCGAGCGGGGGTGGCAAACGGTAAATCCATGGAAAAACCAAAATGCGCGGCGAAGGTCTAAACGAGATCGGCGCTCCCGCAAGCGGGATAACTGCCATAGGCAAGTTCTGACGCCCCGGCACAAAGATCTCAAAGCCGGAATTTGAACACAGACTCTTTCGTCGCGCAGGAAAACCATCGCATTTCACCGCCAAATATTCCAGAAAAAGTTATTCACAGGTACGGATAGGTCTTCCTTTTAAAAATGCGCCTTGACATGCAACCATTTGGTTGCATATTATCCGCACAGATGGATGCAGTGTTTAAAGCCCTGGCGGATCGAAGCCGTCGAAAGTTGCTGGATCAGTTGCGTAAAAACAACGGCCAGACGCTGACTCAATTGTGCGGACATCTTGACATGTCGCGGCAGGCTGTGACCAAACATCTGGCCTTGCTGGAGGCGGCGAATTTGGTTGCCACCGTCTGGCACGGTCGCGAAAAACTGCATTACCTCAATCCAGCGCCGTTGCATGAGATCTACGAGCGCTGGATCGGCAAATATGAACGTGATCGCCTGGACGTTTTGGGCGATCTGAAAAAAAGTCTCGAAACAAACAAAAATAAATAACACATCATGAAAACAAAACCGCAGCTCGTTTATGTCACCTACATCAAGACCACCCAAAAAAAATTGTGGGCGGCGCTGACCACGCCCGAATTCACCCGCAAATATTGGGGCGGGATGGCCAACGTTTCCGATTGGAAAGAGTCGTCCACCTGGCAGCACGTCACCAAGGGCAAAACCCCGGAGGTTTATATCCAGGGCAAAGTCGAAGAATGTGTCCCGCACAAACGCCTGGTTCTGACCTGGGCCGATCCGGATGATTTGAAAGACGTTTCCCGCGTGACCTTTGAGATCATTCCGTTTAATAAAGACGTCCGTCTGAATGTGATCCATGGCGACTTCAAACCCGGCTCGGTCATGTCCGGAAAAGTGTCCAGCGGTTGGCCGGTGGTGATCGCCAGCCTGAAGTCGTTCCTCGAAACGGGGAAAGGGATTGATTTCTCGTGCAAGGATGCGAAGGGACAATAAGCAAACGGTTGCCGGGCGGGACATCGCTGAAGGTGTCCCGCCCAATGCCTGGTGATGTTCCCGCCTGATGCTTGCAATCACACCAGCCAGCCAAGAATTTTTGGAAATAATTGCTGAATAAATCGGCGGAAGCCGTACACTGTCCGCTATGACGATTCAAGTAGCAGCCTTGTGCGACGCGGCCACGGATTATCACGGCAAACTCAATATCCTCGGCACCTTCGATACCATCTTGGCCGCGCAATTTCCTGTCAAACATCCGCAATGCTCCATCGCCTTTCGCATCGCCTTTGATCGCATGGAAGAAGGCTCGCACAAATTCCGCATGAGCTTCGTAGATGAAGATGGCCAACCCATCATGGAAAGTATGGATCTGGCCACGGAGGTCGTTTTCCCAGGTGAAACCACCTTTCTCTCCCGCAATTTCATCGTGAATTTCCAGCAACTGAATTTTACCAAAGCCGGTCTTTACTCCATTGATCTGGCAATGGACGGACGTCAAGTCACTAGCATTCCGCTGGCGGTCAAAAAATTGGAAAAACAAAATCCCGCCTGATGTTCACCGATTTCCCAGAGCAGTCTCGCGTCACCCAATTGCTGCAACGCAGCATTGAGCGCAATCGTCTCGCGCACGCTTATCTTTTCACCGGTGGATCGCTGGATGAATTGGAAGGCGTCGCGCGCACCCTGGCCAAGACGTTGAATTGCCAGAACCCAACGCGTCGAGGCGAAAACGGGATGCCCCTCGATTGCTGCGATGCGTGTGACAGTTGTCGGCGCATTGAAGAATTGAATCACCCGGACATCTCCTGGGTCCGGCCCGAATCCAAATCGCGCATCATCACCATAGACCAGATGCGCGACCTGATGCAGACGGTGAACCTGAAAGCCACCGCCGCCGAATACAAAGTCGGCATCATCGTGGCGGCCGACCGTTTGAATATCCAGGCCGCCAACGCCTTCTTAAAAACATTGGAAGAACCGCCGCCCAAATCCACCTTGATTCTCTTGACCACCGAATCATCGCGCCTGTTGGAAACAATTATCTCCCGCTGCTTGCGCCTGAATTTCGCCGGTGAAGCCGCCCATTTTTCCAAAGATCAAGTTGCCTGGCTATCCGCCTTCGGCGACATGGCTGCCAAAGCCGACCGCAATCTGCTCGCCCGATACCGCCTCCTCGGCTTGATCATGAAACGGTTGACCGAACAAAAAGAAATTATCGAAAAAGCCCTGACCGCACGCTCGCCCCTCGAACGCTACGACGATCTCGATCCCAAGATGCGCGAAAAATTGGAAGACGAACTGACCGCCGCCGTCGAATCAGAATACCGCCGGCAACGCGCCGAATTGATCAGCGCCCTGCAATGGTGGCTGCGCGATGTCTGGTTGCAAACCCTGGTGGGTGGCGCCGACATGCTTTGTTTCCCTGATTTATTGGCGACGGCCAAAACCATTGCCCAACGGATCTCCACCACCGACGCCTTGGAAAATATCCAGCATATGGATCGCCTGCTCCGCCAATTAAATTCCAACGTGCAAGAAGCGCTCGCTTTGGAGGTCGGATTGCTTAAGCTGAAGTTGTAAAGGAGCGCGGCATTTATGCCGCTTCAATGTGAATGAATCGAAGGCATAATTAGCTTTGTTGCCAAATTCACGTTGAAGCGGACTGAAGTCCGCGCTCCGAAGCCAACGCAAATGCCCGAAAAGCAAAACAACATAACCGCGCAATCAGGCACTCAGGCCGGTCAAAAATTCTTTGCCGTCCTGGCCGGGATTTTCTTTGCCATCGCCCTGCTCAAATTCGGCAACCCCGTGATCCTCGACAAATTCGTTGCAGTCCCGGAAAACACCCTGCAACTCCTGATTGATGCTTGGCCTGTAAAATGGGGCTACCTCATGATGCTCCCGCTGGTTATCGTCGGTTTGGTGGTGGCTCAATGGAAAATGCCGACGCCCAAATGGGTCCTACTCGTACCAGCCGTCTGGTTGGGGTGGCAATTCATCGCCGCCACCCAAACCGTTGACCCCAGCCTGACCGGTCCAACCGTGAAACATTATTCCGCCTGCGTAGCCTTTTTCTACCTCGGCTGTTTCGGCTTGCGCGGTTTTAGGAATCCCTGGCCGCTCTGGCTCGGACTGATCTTGGCCTTTTTTTGGATAATCTATACCGGTTTCGACCAACACTTCGGCGGCTTGGCCGAAACCCGCCGTTATTTCTACGCCCACGCCAACTGGCGGGAAGCTTCCCCCGAATTCCTGAAAAAAATGGCCAGCGACCGCATCTATTCCACCCTTTTTTATCCCAACACCCTTGCCGGGGCGATTTTGTTGCTCCTGCCCATCTCGGTGGCTTTCATCTGGCAAGCCAGCGCCCGACTCGAAGCCCCCAGCCGCTGGCTCCTCGTCCTGCTGCCGGCCGGAACCGCCTTGGCCTGCCTCTATTGGTCCGGTTCAAAGGCTGGTTGGTTGCTCATGCTCCTCTTGATGGCGGCGGCTTTGCTTCATTCTAAAATATCCACCCTCTGGAAACGCCGGATAATCTACCTATTATTGGGGCTGGGTCTTGCTGGCTTCGGACTAAAGTATGCCAAATTTTTCGAACGCGGCTCAACCAGTGTGGCGGCTCGATTCGACTACTGGAGCGCCGCCTTAAAAACCGTCGAAACCCATCCCGTCTTCGGCACTGGCCCTGGAACCTTCGCCAATCCGTACCAAAAGCTTAAAAAACCCGAATCCGAGATGGCTAGATTAGTTCATAACGACTATTTGGAACAAGCGTCTGACTCTGGAATAATTGGTTTTTTGGTGTTTATTGCGTTTGTTTTTACAATTTTATATCATCTATATCGTTGTAGTAATAAAATCACACAAAATATCGAATTCGCCGTTCTGCTCGGTTTGATGGCCGTCTGGTGTCACAGCTTCCTAGAATTTCATCTTTTCATCCCCGCCATCGCTTGGGTCACATTTTTTTTGATGGGGTGGCTATGGGGACTTCGCTTAACCCCGCCAACAGGGGTCGAAGAGGCAAAATACAAAAAATGAGACAAAATTTAAGATTAACGTTAAAGTTATTATTATTTCACTCTAAAATTGCATAAAACAAACATTTTTTAAACGTTATTTTTCCGCCCTCTCTAATTTAATTACTTGACGGATTATTTCATCAGCCGTAATGTCGCTTCCGTTAGTGAGAAATTAAAGCAGTTTTAGAGTGGTTTTAGCGGTGAAACGACTGTTTTTAGCACAGAAATGCATAACTTTAACAATAATCATCTTTCGGGACAAAAATTTCAATGGGGGCAACAATGGATCTAAAGGATATCAAAGCAATTATTGATCTCATGCGCAAGAATTCCCTCTCGGAGTTCGAACTTGAGAATCAAGGCTTCAAAATAAAACTCAAACGCGGCGCCGCCGTTGGCGGAC
>CAIYOY010000335.1 GCA_903927905.1 uncultured Verrucomicrobiales bacterium
ATAGGGGCCGCAGACAAAAATGAAAATGGTGTATCGTTTCGAATCAAGGGTCGTCACATCCAAGCCATGCAGACCGTTGCCTTCCGTCCCGGCGATGTCATAGGGAATGCCCATTTCCGTCAGCCAGGAAGTGGCCACGCGCATCGCTTCCGTATCGCCGAAGGTCGCCTTCCAATTATCCCGGCTGAAATAACCGGTGACAATGGCGAGATGTTTTAATGGCTCGCGCTCGCTCTGTTTTAACTGCTTATAAACGGGCGGCAACAGGCGGGGCCGATTTTGTTGAAAGGCCGATGACCACGCATCCAGTTTACGAAACAACGGTCGGAACAATTGTTGATGCGACAGTCTTTCGGCCAGATTAAGAATGTGTTCTGACATCTGCATCCTTCTAGCTCGCAAATTTGCCGAGAGCAAGACGCAAACTTCCCGCTTAAGGATTGGATATCACCCGGAAAAACCTTTGGGCATGGCCCACCGTGTTTGTGTCAATAAAAACAAAAGGCGCCGGGTTGGTTTGAATCGAAACCCAGTTGGTAAAGAGATCGTCCGTGGCCTGGATGATGTAACTGTACCCCGGCACGCCGCCAATGTTGAATTGCGCCTGACCGGCCGCAACAGAGGTTCCGCTGAAACTTGCAGCCACGGTGGAATAGACCGTCAACATCGCATTGCTGCTGGTCGTGGAACCCGCGCTGTTCGTCACCACCACCCGATAATTGCCCGACTGGTTCGCCAATAAATTATTCAACGCCAAGGCCGACCCCGTCGCGTTCGACAGATTGGTTCCATTCCATTGCCATTGGTAAACCAGCGGCAACGTGCCCAAAACACTGACATTGAACGTCGCATTGGAACCGACCAGCAGCCCTTGTCCTTGCGGCTGACCGTCAATGCTTGGAGCAAAAACCGTCGGCTGAACGGTGCCCAGCACCGTCATCATGTCGTAGCGCACCGTCCCGCTCGTGCCATAAGTGCCGCCAGCCACTGTCACATAATTGGCATTGGCCGTGTTGGCCGCCGTTTTCTCCCATTCCGAAACCACGCGATAGACAAAATTGGAATTATTATCCACCCCGGCCAAACCGGTCAGATTATTGGAGAACGATTGAAACGCGCTCGTGTTTGTCATGCTGATCACATTAAAATCCACAAACGTTGTCCCATTGGTGCTGTATTGCAGGCGATAATATTTACTGGCGGTGGTGCTGAGTCTTTGATCCCAGGAAATGAGGATATTTTTGTAGCCCAGCGTGCTGACCTTAAATTGCGCCCCAGCCTGTTTGTTGCTCACCGTCGAGGCCGGATAGGTGGTCGTGTTCCAGGCGCCATTGGCATTGGTGTTACTATCCGTCGAACCGGACCCGCTGACAAACGCCGACGTCGTTCCGCCCACCAGAGACGCGACGCCCGCACCCGATGTCGGTGCCGGACTGGTCACCGGAGTGGAATTGGTATTATCCAAAGTCCATTGCGCCAGCACGATATTGGAAACGCTTCCGACATCCACCGTCAGCAGCGCATAATCACTCGTCGCCGACCCCGCCACATTGGTCACCACCACTGAATAACTTCCCGCATCCGCCACCTGTGCGCCCGTCCGTGTGTAACTGCTTTGCGTCGCGCCGCTGATGTTCGCGCCGTTGTACCGCCAAAAATAACTCAACGGCGGACTTCCACCCGCAGATACTTCAAAGATCGCATCCTGCCCGGCAAACAATTCAACATCGTCGGGCGAAGCAATGATGCTGGGCGGAACATTGGTCACCGTCAAAGTGCCATTGACCAGCGACACATTGTAATTGGTCTGCCGATTGGCCGCGTCCACCAGCGCAGGCACAATGGAATAAGCGCCCGGCACACTGCCCGCCGTGGCGCTGGAACTGTATGTCGCCGTGATGCTGTCCCCAACCACCAATCCGCTGATGACGCCGCTAAAAACCGGATTCGTGGCCCCATAACCGCGACTCGTGCTGTTGGCCGTGGCGGTGAGCGCAACTTTTGCCGCCGTGAAACTTTGATCCACCGTCGGCGCCGGATTGTAGTTGACGTTGCCCGGTTGACTGGCCCGCACGGTGATTGAACCAGACGAAGTGATCGTCAGATTTGTCCCGGTGATCGTCGCCCCGCCGGAAACCACGCTGAATTGAACCGCCAACCCGGACGAAGCCGTCGCCACCAGCGGAAAAGCCACATCGCCATAATTCTTATTAGCCAGTGAACCAAAGGTGATCGTTTGATTTGTGCCGGCCACCACCAGCAGCGCCGTGGTGCTGGTCGTGGAGGACGCTGTGTTTGACACAACCACCGAGTAGCTGCCGGAATCGGCCACCGCAAGTCCGCTCACGGTCAGGTTCGTCGTCGTTGCTCCGGTAATATTCCCCCCGTTGACCAGATTGGTGGTTCCCTTTTTCCACTGAAAACTCAATGGCGCACTGCCCACCGCGCTGACCGAGAAAACGGCGGTGCCGCCCGGCGCATTGGTCTGACTTTGTGGCTGGGTGACAATCGCCGGCGAATCAATCACCGTCAACGTCACCACGACACTGGTCACCGAATTAAGCGTATTGGTGATGATCACGCTATAACTGCCCGCATTTGTCTGACTGATATTGGTCAAAGTCAGCGCTGAGGTCGTTGCCCCGGAAATGTTGGCACCATTCACCACATTGGTCGTGGCATGAATCCATTGGTAACTCAATGTTCCGCTCCCGCTCGCCGCCACGGTGAAGGTCGCCGATAACCCGGCATTGTTCGTCTTGCTCACCGGTTGCGTATTGATCACGACTGGCCCCGAAGCGGAAATCGTGAAGGTGCCGGCGCTCGTGGCCAGCCCGCCCGGTGTGATCACGCTGATGTTCCCCGTCGTCGCGCCGCTCGGCACAGTCGCCGTGATCTGCGTGCTGGAATTGACGGTGAAAGTGGCATTGGTGCCGTTGAACCACACCGTCGAGGCCGCCGTAAAATTCGTCCCGGTGATCACCACGCTCGTTCCCGCCGAACCGTTCGCCGGCGAAAAGCTGGTCAAACCCGGCGCGGGAGTGCCATCCACCAAACCCTTCAAAACCGTGGCCACATTCGCCGGTAGCGCCGTAAAAAACGTGAACCCCGTGTCGGTCTCGAGCTGATAGACATTGGTCACGAAATTCTGCCACGGCGTGGTCCGCACCCCGGCGATATTCGGAATTTTGACCGCGATGACCCGCGTAGAGGTATTGATCCGGCTCAACGCCGTCCCGCTCCCTAATGGAACCACCACCGCTATTTTCCAGGTGTAAGCCGGAATTGCCGCCGATCCGCTGGGAATGCGAGAACCATCGAAACTACTCGGCCCGCAGGTGATCAAAATTTCATTTCCAGCGGCGGCGAATGAGCGGCAATCATTTTCCAAACTGGCCCAGACACCTTGATTATTGTCCGGGGCTTGGGGAATCATGTTTGACATGTAAAAGACCAGCTTGTTGTCCGTGGTATTATCCGTGCGATCTCCTGACGGACACATGTGGCCGCGATCATACCCCGACCCGGAATAACTGTTCGGATCCACCTGGGTGAACCCCGCCGGCAATGTCGTGTCCTGATAAAAGGAAGAGGATCGCCCGCTGGAACCGGTGTCCGCCGTGGTCAGGTCCCAACTGGCCCAATTCGGTTCTCCTAAAGTGTCATTATAATCTATCGTCTCGACGGTGCGTTGAATCAGGTAATGAGTGTGATTGGTGGCGTTGGTGGTGGCCCCGCTGGGATTGCCCAATTGCATCTGCAAGGTGGAATCAATAATCGCCCAGGCCGGATTTCCAGCGAAGAGAAAAAACAGCACGCAGGCAGCAGGCAGGAACTGTTTCCGAAAAAAAGATTGTCGGACAATGGCCTTCACAAACACGGCTTGACCTCGGACAAGCGAACAGAACAACTATTCATAAATAATGGTCTGTCACCGTGACACAAACGCGCCCGTCAATCAAGGTCAATCAGGGTTCCCGAGGATGAATTTATTGTCATCCCGCTACTTCAATTTCCCGTGGAAATAATCTTTTTCGTATTTGGTCAACTGTTCGTTCACCCTTTTTACGTCCACGCCCTTGGGAAGAAAATAAAGCGTCCAACTCGGACGGCGCGGCATCCGGTTGATGGCGTCAAAAAAGGCCTCGATGCCCTCCGTCGCCAGCGCGCAGTTCAAGGAATTGACCGCGGCCGCCCGGATGGTCTTGTCCCATTCGTCCGGGGTCAGAAAATTGTTGATCGGAATCGGCTGGCCGGCGGCGTCCACCATTTTGGAGGCGTATTTGCTAAAGTGGCCCAGGTAATGATGGGAATAATTGATCGCCACCACCATGCCGATGATCTGGTTGAAATAACTCATCTGTTCGTTCATCACGTCGTCCGACCAGAATTCCTTGTTCACGATGTTCGGCAGTTCCAGCAGTGAACCTTCGCCGTTTTCGCGCGAAAGATTTTCCAGGTATTTGTCGAAATAACCCGGCTGGATCTTGTCAATCGCCTTGGCATGAGCCACGCGATTGAGCAGATCAATGCAACCCGCCGACAACGCCACCTGCCGCATGACCAGGTTGTCGTCGTTGCTCTCGATTGGATTGACCTGCGGCGCCTCCGGGGTCTCGAGCGAAATCGGTTGAGAAAACAGATACTGCCGGTCTTTCGGGTCGAGCGATTTGTACAACTCACCGCCCGCTTTGAAGGCCGCGCTGAAACCGCTGGTATAACTGTGGATGTGTTCGCCTTCCGCCCAAGCCGAAAGCCCGGGGACGAGGCAAAACATCACCGCCGAAAATCTGATTAAAACTGAACGCCAAAATCTCATGGAATAATACAATCCGGACTATTTTAGTTTCCCGTGGAAAAAATCAACCTCATATTTGGTCAACTGGTTGTTCATTTTTTTGACATCCACGTTGGCCGGCAAAAAATAAAGCGTCCAAGCCGGCCGTTTGGGCATCCGATTGATGGCCTCAAAAAACGCCTGGATGCCACCGGTTGCCATCGCGCAATTCAAAGAGTTGACCGCCGCCGCCCGGATGGACTTGTCCCACTCATCCTGGGTCAAAAGGCTGTTGATCGGCACCGGATGACCGGCTCCATCCTGCAGTTTGGCTGAATATTTATCGAAATGCTTCAGGTAATGGTGCGAAAGATTAATCCCTATCACCATCCCGGCCATCTGATTGAAATAGCTGATTTGATCGTTCATCACATCTTCGGACCAAAATTTCTTCTCCGTGCCGTTGGGCAGGTCGGGCAGGCTCCCATCCTTCGTCTCTTTCCCCAGGCTCTCAATGTATTGCTCGAAATATCCGGGCTGAATTTTATCAATCGCCTTGGCGTGCGATACTCGATTCAGCAAATCAATGCACCCGGCGGAAATCGAGACCTGACGCAAGGGTTGACCGTCCTCCTTGGTTTCGATCGGAATGACCTGTGGCGCATCGGGCATTTCCAAAGTGACCGGTTGGGGATGCAGGACCAGCCGGTTTTTTTCGTCCAGCGCCTTGTAAAGTTCCGTGGCTGTTTTGCGCACGGTACTGAAGCCGCTGATGTAACCCTGGTCGGCTTCGGGTTGGTCAGCCTTCGTTGTGCAACCGATCCCAAGGAGGATGGCCGCAAATGATTTCGCCAAAATTGAACGCCAGTTTGTCATGGTTAAAACGAGGTTTCCACTTTGCTGTCCGCCGGGAAAAAGTCAATGCAAAACCCCCTCCGGCAGAAGTTTGGGCGCAACCGGCAGTAGATGAACTCCTGGCTATGCCAATTACCTTAACGCCAAGTTGGGCGGGCTTGTGCCTATTTAAACCTTAAGGATTTCCTGCTTAAAAAGCGCCCGCTTGCACTGGCTGCTTCACTGCTCGGACGTTAGCGCTTGGATTCTTTGCCCTCGTTTGCGTAAGCCTGAAGAATCTCCGTCAGCATTGGTCCATACTTTTTCCTCAACTCAGGGCAGCGCGACGAGTTCTTCAGTTCAACCCCTTTACGTTCGCTACGAATCAGGCCCGCTTCCCGGAGAATCTTGAAATGTTGCGACAACGTGGACTTGGGAATTTTCGTTTTGCCATTGGGCAAAAAGGCGGCGCAGTTCATGGTGCCCTCAGCCTGGGCCAGTTCTGCGCAGATGCGAACCCGGATGGGGTCAGACATGGCATACAAAAGGCCCTGCACGGTAATGTCCTCAAGAGCCGGATGATAAAGTGGCCGCATATACGACGAAACATATCACAGCTTGACATAATTGTCCACTTGTTCTATATTCCCGAACTATTGAACATATTACTCAACTAAAACAGTTCGATTGTTCACAAACACAAAGCGACCCTATAACAAACTCCAAAGAAGAGGCCATATGAAAAAAAATCTCGCACTCGTAACCGGCACTACGTCTGGTCTCGGATATTCGGCAGCCAAGCAACTTGTGCAGGATGGTTGGAGTCACGTCATAGTCACTGGACGCAGCCAGCCCGGGGTGGATGAAGCCGTTAATAGATTGAAGGCAGAGACCGGAACGCAAAATTTTACTGGTATTGCCCTAGACCTTGATTCCTCTGCCAGCGTGAAGAAAGCTGTCGCCGAGATTGTTAAGCGAGGCGGACCCCTAAATTTTCTCATTCTTAACGCGGGCATGATGCCAGGCAAAGAACGTGTTGTCACCAGTGAGAACATTGAGGCGTCTCAAGCGCCGCTGATCGGTCATCACCAGTTAACGATGGGACTTTTAGGGGCCGGACTTCTGGCGCCTGATGCTCGTATCGTTATTGCCGGCGCGGAACCTGCGCGAGGTGATGTGCCCATGTTTAAATTTACCGACTTGGCGGCATTTGCCGCAAAAGAGTACAAAGGCGACAGGGTTTCAGCCATAGAAGCGATTTTGCGCAGCTCCCCGAATGTAAAATACAAGAATAGCACGGCTTACTCTGATGCTAAAATATTTGTCGCGTGGTGGGTCGCGGCCCTTGCTCGAAAGCTTCCTGCGGGCATGGCCGTATACGCAGTTTCACCCGGAGCCGCTCCAGAGACAAAGGCACCTCGCAATCTAGGTTTTATGATGAAGAACGTATTTGTGCGGTTGTCGAAATTTATTCCTGGGATGTCACATTCCGTCGATGAAGGGGCCAGAAATTATCTCAGAGCCTCGGAGTTTGGCGTTGATGTTTCTGGCAAGTTCTTTTGCTCGGCTCCAAAAAAGATGACGGGTCCCATTGAGATCATGCGCCATCCACATCTCCATGATCGCGCAAGTCAGGACGCACTTTGGCAGGCAGTTGTAAAGGTATCTGGCATTGACGGCGGTGGATCAATTGGAAAGGCCTCAATATGAAGGGATCGCCATACGTTATTGCCCATGCCGGTCAGTTCTGAATGGCCCTTAGTTAAGGCCTAAAAGTTTCTTGCTCAAGCGTTTGCGGCGCACCACTCCTGGCACCTTTTTAAAAAGAAGCAGTAAAGGGAAAAGAAAGTTTTAACGAATTTAAATAACCCTGATCTCCGACGACACCATCCAAATTTCAAGTTGTTGAAAGCGTTGTTTTAAAACCGGTTTTAAACGGGTGAAAAACGCCTCGTTTTCCGGCGTGTCCTCCACATCCATGACGACCCGGACATTTTCATCCTCATAGGTCTGCCCCTGGTTTATCCATGTTCCACGGAATGTTTCGGGGAAAAAGCTACAAGCACCGAACTGTTCGGCCAGATCGTTGTTGGTTTCCAGGAATTTCTCCGGCTCAATCAGTGAGCCGTCGTTATACCGGATGGGCAAGTAAATCTCGTAGCGTCTGTGTGACATCGTCCTGGTTAACCTGTTGCAGCACGGTGTGGGGAATCCCGTTATCGTTGAGCCATTTCAGTCCCGGCAACGGAACAAGAAAGGTGCCGTCGCGCAGACCGGTAACCTTGCCTCGACGCATCAGACCATAAAGCGCGGCCGCCGAATCCTTTTTGGTGGGAAATTCAACTTTGGCGAATTTCATAGCCATACAAGATATCCTTTACCCGACATTGGGTCAACCCTCGTTTTCAGCCCACCAATTTTGATCACCCACCCACCCTCCGCCCTTGCCCAAAATCCAATTCAATGCGATACAATATCCCCATGCGTTATCGCCGTTTTGGTAAAACTGAACTTGCCATGCCCGTCATCTCCTGCGGGGGCATGCGTTATCAACATAAATGGCAGGATGTCGAGCCGCACGAAATCCCGGCTGACAACCAGGCCAATCTCGAAGCCACCATTCACCGCGCCATCGAACTCGGCATCAATCACATCGAAACCGCGCGAGGCTACGGCACTTCGGAAATGCAGCTCGGTGAAGTCCTGCCCAAATTGAAACGCGATAAGATCATCGTCCAAACGAAAGTCTCCCCGCAAGCCACGCCCGAGGAATTTCTGAAAATTTTCGAGCGCTCGATGAAATATCTGAAGCTCGATTTCGTTGATCTCCTCTCCCTGCACGGTGTCAACAATCAGCAATTGCTCGATTGGTCGCTGCAAAAGAACGGCTGCGTCGCCGCCGCCCGGCAATTGCAGAAGCAAGGCCGCGTCCGCCACCTCGGTTTTTCCACTCACGCCACGACCGATGTCATTCTGGATGCGGTCAACAGCGGTGAGTTTGATTACTTCAATGTCCACTGGTATTTCGTCAATGATCTGAACTGGCCGGCCATCGTCGCCGCGCAAAAACGGGACATGGGCGTTTTCATCATCAGTCCGAACGACAAAGGCGGCAAACTCTACGAACCGCCGCCCAAGTTGGTCGAACTTTGCGCGCCGCTTTCGCCGATGGAATTCAATGACCTTTATTGTCTGGCCCGGCCCGAGGTCCACACGCTCAGTTGCGGTGCCGCCCGGCCCTCGGATTTCGACGAACACATCCGCGCGCTGAAACATTACGACAACATCGCCGCGACCATCGCGCCAATTGAAAAACGGCTCCGCGCCGAAATGGAACGCGTCCTCGGCCGGGATTGGTGCGATCATTGGTCGGAGAATCTCCCGCATTACGTGGATGTCCCCGGTCAGATCAACGTCTCCGAAATCATGCGTCTCTGGATGTATGCCAAGTCGCTCGACTTGGTGACTTGGGGGAAAATGCGTTACAACCTCCTTGGCCAGGCCGACCATTGGTTTCCCGGAGAAAACGCCGCGCATTTCGACGACGCCAAAATCCGGCAGGTCGTTGGTGCCAGCCCGGTTGCCGAAAAAATCCCCACCGTCCTGCGGGAGACTCACACCATGTTGTTTGAGGCTCCGAAAAAGCGGTTGAGTCAGAGTGACTAAGTTCTACCGTAGCGCAGATTTATAATCTGCTGTATCGCAGGTTTTTAACCTGCTGGGCCTGAATACGTCTGGCGATGCTCGAACCTCTGTTCGTCATCCAAATTATGTCATTGCCTGGTGAAAGCTATTGAAGGCGCGTCCAGTTTCACACCTTGCCGGTTGAAAACCGGCGAAACAGCAGGTTGCAAACCTGCGCTACAAAACACATCGAATCGGTTTCCACCGACCTCCAAAATCCCCAATGTTTGTAAGGGTTTCCCCTACGTCAGCACCCCATTTTTTTCATCTTTTAGATTGCACTTATATCCCGCATATGCGGTGATAGTAATTCTAAAAATTGGGACTAAAAATTTGATGAGCACGTCAAAGATTTCACGAAAAAGCGGCGCGGCGGTGGCCTCTCGGGCGGGGCATACGACGAGCAAATTTGCCAAATACGACGCACACCATACCGTGCTGGCCAAGGCGTATGGCGCGCAGGCGGATTTGCGCCGGGAACTTTCCGATTCCAAATCCGCCATCGCCGAACGCGCGGACATTCTGCGGATTTTTGCCGATTGCAACGATTCCCAACGTTCCTGGCTGTTGTTGGAAGATTATTTTGAAAAGCTTTCGCTGACCCGCAAGGATTTCGCCAACCACGATTGGTGGCCCCGGTTGCTGGAAGCTCGCGGCAAGAAACGATTGGTAGAAACCGCGATTCTTTTTTTGCGGGCCAATCGGTCGTTGCCGACGGAGTTGCAAACGTACGCCAATCCGGTCCGCTTTGCCGAAATCGAGCAGGCGGAAAAAGAGCAACGCCTGGTGCAGCAACTCGAACACTGGCTTTACCCCCCCTCCCCGGCTCATCTCGACACGCCGCGCGCCTCCATCCGCATCGTCGGCGAACCGCGTCCGGTGGAAGAACATTCGGCGTTGCATGAATTATCGGTGGTCTTTCACATCAACCGCCAGCGCACCGGCGAAAAGATCAAGACCCTGGCCGAAGTCGTTGACCTGACCACGCGCTCTTCGCATGAGCAGGAATTGTTCGCGCCGGCCGATTGGGAATTTATTCAATGGCTCGCGGAAACGCATCGCGATCCCGAAGGTCTCTGGGACACGCTGACCTTGAGCGGATTAGAACTGTTGCAATGGCTCGTGCGTTGGGGCGATAAAGCCCGCCTGTATCTGGGCGCGACGGATACGCCGGTTATTTTTCAGGGACATCTGGCGGAATTGCATCCCCATCTGGAGACGGTGGAGGGCGAATTATTTTTTACTCATTACTTGCGCTTGCCCGATGGTCAGACTCATCCCTTGAGTCAAGTGAAGTTTTTCGCCGGACGCCCGGCCATCGCTTTGATCGGGCAAACATTTTACCTCCTGCGCAGCGCGCCGCCGGATGATCTGCTGAATTCGTGGGCGCAAAAGCAGGCCCTGCCGGTCAGCAAATTAAGTCATCGCCTGCTCACGCAACTGCGCAAATCCAATCCCAACAACGCGGTGGATTGGGAACAATTGTGCGTGGTCCACCAGGCCAAGCCGCGCTTTGTCTTTGAATTGACCGATGACGTGGTGCGTCTCCAGCTCCTGGCCCAAAGCGAACGTGATCAAACCCAATGGCGTTGGAATGGTCACGAATGGGAACTGAACGAACGCCAGCCGCGCACCAACGGCAAGCCCGAGATCCTCGATGATCCGCGCCTCGAAGCCGCGATTAAATGGCTGCGCCGCCTCGATTGGTTCACGCCGGAACCAGCGGTCTGGGTCGGCGATCTCAACGAAAATTCACTCAACATTCTGGCCGCCAATTGGCCCGATCACCCCGAAGATGCAGAATTTCTGGGCAACCCGGCATTTCACCGCCTGTTCCTGAACCGCCGCCCGTTGCGTCCGCATCTCGCCATCAAAGGCAGCGGCACGGATTGGTTTTCGGTTTCCGCCGAATGGGAGGCGGAAGGCCTGCGCTTGACTCCAGCCGATCTGCAACGCCTCCGCGCCGCCACCGGCCGCTTTGTCAAATTGCCCGATGCAGGGTGGGTCGAACTCGATGCCCATGCGGTGCAGAACGCGCAGGAAACCTTGGCTGATCTGGGCGTGGATGGTTTGCCGCCGACACCGTTTAAGATCGGCCTGGAACAAGCCGTTCATCTGGATGAGGACGGCTTGCAAAAATTTGGCGATTCACCTTTTGCCCGGGAATTGCGCAAAAACCTGGCTGACTTCGCCGGCATCCCCGGCACGGATTTGCCGCCCGGCATCAGCGCGGAACTGCGTCCTTATCAAAAAGAAGGTTTTGATTTTCTCTGCCATCTCAGCCGTCACAAACTCGGCGGCATTCTGGCCGATGACATGGGTCTGGGCAAAACCCTCCAGACGTTGACCTGGCTCGCCTGGCTGCAATCCCAGCCCGGCGAGAAAAAACCGTCGCTCGTCATCTGCCCGGCTTCCGTGCTGCACAACTGGCAGCGTGAAGCCAATCGTTTTACTCCGGGCATAAAAGTCCTGGTGCTGGAAAGCGGCTCAGCCCACCATAATCTGCGCAAACAAATTCCCGAACACGATCTGATCGTGACCAATTACGCCCTCTTGCGCCGCGACCTGGAGTCCCTGCAAAAATTCGCCTTCCGCTCCATCATTCTGGACGAAGCGCAGTTCATCAAAAACCCCGATGCGCAGATCACGCAGTCTGTCAAACAACTCAAGGCCGACCAGCATCTGGCCCTGACCGGCACGCCGTTGGAAAACCGCTTGCTCGACTTGTGGAGCATCGTGGATTTCACCCAGCCCGGCTACCTCGGCAGCCAGCAGAAATTTACCGAAAAATACGAATCGCGCCGGGAAAACGATGACGAACAACGCATCGCCCGTCGCCGCCTTTCGTCCAAGCTGCGCCCGTTCATGCTGCGCCGCCTCAAACGCGAGGTGGCCCACGATCTGCCGGATCGCATCGAACAACGCCGCGATTGCGAGCTTGGCGAGGCGCAACGGAAACTTTACCTGGCCGAACTACGCCGCAGCCGCGAACAGGTCATGCAGGTGGTCGAAGAAAAAGGTGTCAACAAAAGTACCATTCACATTCTGGCCGCTCTCACCCGTCTGCGCCAGATCTGCTGCCATCCCACCCTCGTGGGCAACGATTCGCCTTCGGGCAAAACCGATACGCTGTTCGAATTGCTCGAGCCGCTTTTGGCCGCGAACCAAAAAGTTCTCGTCTTCAGCCAATTCGTCCAGATGCTGCGAATTCTTGAAAAAGAATGTGTCACGCGCCAAATCAAGACTCACCTTCTCATCGGTGAAACCAAAGATCGTCAGGCGGTCATGGAATCGTTCCAGAAAGACCCGAATGGCGGCCTGTTCCTCCTCAGCCTGCGCGCCGCCGGCACCGGTCTTAATTTGACCACCGCCAGCTACGTCGTCTTGTATGATCCGTGGTGGAACCCGGCGGTCGAAGCCCAGGCCATTGACCGTTCCCACCGCATCGGGCAGACCAATACGGTCAACGCCTACCGCCTGATCACACCCGGGACCGTCGAAGAAAAAATCTGGGACCTCCAACAACGAAAAGCCCAGACCATCGCCGACGTTCTGGGCGAGCAAGGTTTCGCCCACAATCTCACGCACACCGACCTTGAATATCTGTTCTCGGAGGATTAAAATGCCTCGCATGAAATCCGCCGTTTTGTTTCGTTTCGTTTGCTTTTGTTTGATGTTGTTTGCTTTTGTTTCAACAAGCTTCGCCCAAACCCCGATCAACGCCGGCCGCGCTCTAGCCCCCTTGGAACGACAGGGTCTCATCGCTCCCCATCCCGGTTTTCGCCCACCACCGCCCGGCGGCCAACCGCAACCACCGCCTGCGCCCCGCCCCCAGCAACCCGCCCCGGTTTACTATCAGACACCGCCTAAAAAAACCAACGAACCCGCCGCCAAAATCAGCAAAAAAATCGGCGTTTCTCCTCTGGAAGTCAAAGCGGGCAAAACCAAAGAAGACGGTGTCACCGGCACTCTTTACGTCACCAACTTGACCGATGAAGCCCTCTCACCCTTCGCTCAATTCACCGTCTTGGGCGCGGACAAATCCGATGTCGGGGTTGAATTCGGTCGCATCAGAAGTTTGGCCGCCAAAGAAGTTGGAAAAATGGAAGTCAACACCACCAAAACCGGCGCGGCCTCGCTGAAGCTGGTGAAGATCAGCAGTAAATTGGGCGAGGATTGATTTACAGTCACCTTGTGCCAAAAGGGCCCCCTGCCGATTAACAATCGGCGATACAGCCGACTGGCAGTCGGCGCTACGCTAAAGCTGTCCAAACATTCTTCCAATCAACATGGGGTAAACACCCCATGGCGACACCACAGGTTCTGGTGTTTATTTTACATCGTATGAAATTTACCAAGAACGACGGAATCAAAATGGTGCTCGGCCTGGCCCTCGCGGCGGTTGTGAGCGGATGCTATGTGGAAGGCGGCGGCCCGGTGGTGGTGGGCGGCGGACCGGTCTTTTGGGGCGGCCCCTACTATGAACGTGGCCCCGAGGTGCACGTTTACAGCCATCGCGGATTTGAAAGTCGCGCCGTGGTGCATGGATCGGTTCATATTGGCGGGGGGAGAAGGTGGTAATCAAACAATCCATTTCAACACACAAACCAATTTGATCAATCTATGAAATTTTTAAATCAATATACTCGTTACATTACTCTTTTGACCATTGCCCTGTCGTCCGCCATTTTGCCGGCGACTCTCCGGGCGCAGTCACCGAAACAATCGGAACCGAACCCGATCATCACGGAACAATTGTTCGACACGCCGGAGGAAGCCATCAAGGCCATGCAGGCGGCCGTCGAAGCCAAGGATATAAAGGCCTTGCGCAAAGTTTTTGGCTCCGAATTCGATGAGATGTTGACCGGCGACGATGTGCAGGATGCGAACAATGCGGAACGGTTGGCCGCTGCCATGCAATTGGGTTGCAAGCCGGTGAACGAGGGCGAGAGCAACATTGTTTTTGAAATCGGGACCAACAATTGGCCGATGCCGATTCCCCTCGTGAAGGTGGATGCCAAATGGCATTTCGACACCGCTGCAGGCAAGGAAGAAGTGATCAACCGCCACGTCGGCAAGGATGAACTCCACGCCATCGGCGTTTGCCAGGCTTATGTCACCGCGCAAAAACAATACGCGGCGGATAACATCGGCGGATCGGCGAATTACGCGCTGAAATTCAAAAGCACCCCCGGGAAAAAAGACGGTCTGTATTGGTTGGTGTCTGAGAGCCAATCGCGCAGCCCCTTCGGCCCGCTGGTGGCGGAAGCCCATGCCGAAGGTTACGGCAATAAAAAGGGCCACGGTCCGAAACCGTTTCACGGTTATTGCTTCCGCATCTTGACCAAACAGGGCAAAGATGCGCCCGGCGGAAAAATGAATTATCTGAAAGATGGCAATTTGACCGGCGGATTCGCCCTCGTGGCCTACCCGGAAAAATGGGATCAATCCGGCATCATGACCTTTATCGTGAATCAAGACGGCAAAATTTATCAGCGGAACCTGGGCGAAGACACCGAGCGCATGGTCAGCGGGATCAAAGAATATAATCCTGACAGTGAATGGACCCTGGTGTCGGACGAAGGAGTCATGGGTATTGTCTCCGAAAAATAATCTCAACCAACTAACCTCCGACTGCCGTTTGCCTTCACCGGTGATCGGCAGTCGCTTTATTTTTTACGCTCGACTGCATTGCCCGCCTTGCGTTCCGTCTGTAATTCCTCCAGCAATTGCCGTGTCTTGTCCGGGTGCGTGGCATCCAGATTTTTCGTCTCACCCAAATCCTGGCCCAGATCGTAAAGTTGCGGTTCGGAGGAATAGCCTTCTTTAGTGGGAGTTCGGGGTCTGATCTTTGGGCCTTTGGCCGGTTCGATATATTTCCACAAACCATCCCGCATCCCGAACGGCCCGCCCTGCTCCACTAATTGTGTTCGCCCCTTTTTAGATTCGCCTAAAAAGGCCGTGAGAACATCGCGACTGTCTGGTCCGGCGTTCGCGTCCAGTTTTTGCCCGGTCAATGACGCGAACGACCGTACAAAATCAACGTGGCTCACCAACACGTCGGTCACACCGGGCTTGACCCGTTGCGGCCAGCGGAAAATCAACGGGACGCGCGTGCCGCCTTCGAAGCCGCTGTATTTTCCACCACGCAATGGGCCCGCCGGACGATGCCCGTTCAAGTCCTGCACCGCGCCATCCTGATAACCGTCATCCACCACCGGGCCATTATCACTCGTCAAAATGACCATAGTATTCGTTGTCAAATGCAACCGTTCCAGCGTCGCCAGCACATCTCCCACGCACCAATCGAATTCCACAATCACATCCCCGCGTACGCCGCAGCCGCTCTTGCCCACAAAACGCGGATGGGGTACACGCGGCACATGTGGATCGTGCGTCGCAAAATAAAGAAAGAACGGCTGGCTCTGATTTTTTTCGATAAAGGCTTCGGCTTTTTTGGTGAATGTATCAGCCAAATCCTGATCCACCCAGCGGGCCGCATGACCGCCGCTCATGTAGCCGATGCGGCTGATGCCATTGATGATGGTGTTATCATGTCCGTGGCTCGGTTTCATCTTGAGCAATTCGGGATGTTCCTTTCCCGTCGGCTCGTCGCCGATGGGATGATCGTAATTTACGGTGATGGGGTCTTTCGGATCGAGATTGGCCACGCGATGGTTTTCCAAAAAAACACACGGCACCCGATCCGCCGTCGCCGGCATGAGGAAACAATAATCGAAGCCGATCTCCAACGGCCCCGGCTTGATCTCCGTATTCCAATCCAACTCTCCTTTCGTGCCGAGACCCAAATGCCATTTTCCCACCACACCAGTCTTATATCCGGCCTTCTGCAACATCCCCGGCAAAGTCGTGCGTCCCAGCTCGATAATCAGCGCGGCATCACCGGGTAAAATTCCCGTCCCCTTCTTGCGCCAGGGATATTGTCCAGTCAAAATCGCGTACCGCGAAGGTGTGCAGGTCGCCGAAGTCGCGTGCGCATCGGTGAAACGCAACCCCTCCCGCGCCAGGCGATCCACGTTTGGGGTCGGAATGCGCGTCGCACCATAACAACCCAAATCACCAAAACCCAAATCATCGGCCACAATCAAAATGATATTGGGACGATCCGCCGCAAAGAGAGGAACTGCCGGAGTCAATCCCAGCACACTGGCGATAAAAATAAAATATCGGAACATTTTCATTGTCTGAAACTAACGCCATTCTCGAATCTTGAGATTACGATAAGCAATTTCATCTCCGTGATCCTGCAAAGAGATGGCAGTGGGCGCTTTTTCTCCAAAGTTGGCGAAGACCTTGAATTTACTTTTGGCAATCGCTGTTTTCAATTTTGCGCTGCCCAGTTCGCATTCCAGGACTTTCCGGCCGTTCAACCAATGTTCCACGTGATTTCCGTGGATGATGATTCGGCCTTCATTGAATTCGCCAGTCGGACGCAGGACTTTGTTGACTGGCGTCACCAGCATGTAAAGTGCGGCGGTCAAATGATCGGCCCCGTTCTTCAATTCGCGCGGATAATTCGGGTCATCCAAAATCTGATATTCAAACCCCGTCGGACTATGTCCGGTATCGCCGCCATACATGCTGATGGTCGGATTCGGGCGGGGTTCTTGAAAGAGATATTGCACCCCGCTGTTGCCGCCTTTGGCGATGCGCCATTCAAATCGAAATTCAAAATCGCGAAACTTCGCCACCGTGACCAAGTCCCCGCCACTGCCATTGGGTCGTCCGTTGCTTTTCGGATTCACCAGACAACCATGCTCCACGTGCCAGCCCTTGGTGGGAAAAGCGGATTGCTCATAGCCTCGCCAGTTCGAGGTGTCATGGCCATCAAACTGCAGCTTCCAACCCGCCGACTTTTCCTCGGTCGTAAGGGTGTTTGGTTCGGCGGCATCTAACCGGCTGACGGAGGCCATCAGGCTGAAGATCAGAAACGGCAGCATCAATCGGATTTTCATGAGGCCACATTACGGGCATTTACGGTGACGGGTCAATCTGTGAACCAGCCATAGCAATTTTATGTTACATATGTAACATGGAATTGCCAAGCCTGAACGGATCCCAAGTGATGTGGTCCGCAGTCGAAATTCGACGGCAAGGTCTTAAAATTCCTAAAATAAAAGTTCCTTTTCCCGGTTCGGCGGACATATATACACAGACAAAGGACGATATCGTCGGCGTCTATTAAGATAAGATACCATCAATCCATGATTATCCGGAGACAACCGATTGCCGACCGAACAGCTTTTACTCTGGTCGAACTCCTTGTCGTAATCGCCATCATCGGCATCTTGGCCGCTTTATTGCTGACTTCTCTGGCCGCCGCCAAGGAAAAGGCGTGGCGCACTCAGTGTCTCAATAATTTCAAACAACTCGGCCTGGCCTTCCAACTATATGCCGACGAACATTCTGACCAGCTTCCCGGTCCCGCCTGGCTCGGGCTTTATGAAACTTACGACAACGTGGATTTCACCCGTTTGCCGTATTACATCGCCACTTACGTGGGACAGCCGTCACCTTCGGCCACGCCTCACGATATGTTGATCGCCCGTTGTCCTTCTGCGGCTCGTCATTGGAAAGCCGCCGACCCGGGCACTCCCGAGATGGACAATGGTGTTCCGCTCAGTTACATGGCGGCCCTCGAAATTACCAATGTCAATTCAGGCGTGGTCACCCGGCCCTTCGGTTATCCTTATTCCCAGCCGCCGTTCAACAACGACACCAATGAAGCGCCTAAACACATCCACGAAATCGCCAATCCGACGCTTTGCTGGGCCTTGACCGACGTGGATCAGCAAAATGGTTTCTCCGCCGCCTTTTATTACAATTATCTCCCGGTCAAACCCGCCCACGGCAAAGTCCGCAACGAACTCTTTTTCGATTGGCACATCGCCGCTGTGCGCGCTGAATGATTAGCCGGTTCACTTGTGCTTGAATTGGCGATTGAACACTTTAGTCAGCGGCCTTCCACCAGCGAAATCTTCCCATCCAGGTCTGTCACTAGAACTTTCGATTTCGAAAATGGCACCACCGTGTTCAAAATAGTCACCCCTAATTTCTGTTGCCATTTGATCACACCGGTTTTTGCATCCAGCGTCAGCAGCAATCCATTTTTTGTCCCGTAAAAAACCGTGCCACTTTTTTCCACGATGGAGGCCGAATTGATATCGTAGCCAAATCCCGCGTCCTGCTGCCACAACATTTTGGGTTCTTGCGTCGCAGTGGAAAAGGCCATCAGCCATCCCGGCGGCTTCCCCGGCGGTATGGAAGAGAGAGTCCGCACATAAAATCGCGATTCATCATGCGACAAACCAATGGTCTCGCGCACTTGCCATTCGCCGGTTCGCCAGATTTCCCCGCCGCTGGCCAAATCCAGCGCGGTCATAAAACGATCGGGCGCGACGACGAACAATTTGTTTTTGGCGGCCACCGGCCAATAGGCCGCCGGCGAATACATCACGCCCAGTTTGCCGGGACTTTTCCCCATCCACTTCCACAACAGTTTTCCGGTTTTAGCATCGAGCGCATAGAGGTGCTGGTCCCACGCGCCGAAAATAACTTTGCCGGCGGTGACCAGTGGCTTCGTCTCCACAAATCCCCCGACGCCGTCAAACTCCCAAATTAATTTTCCGTTGGCCAGATTGAGCGCGCGAAATTTTCCGTCGCTCGCGCCAATATATACGGTCTTGCCCACTATGTGTGGGGAGGCGACCTCTGGTTTTTCTGTTTGGAACTGCCAGAGCTTTTTTCCATCGGACGATTTCACCGCGTAAAGACTGCCATCGGTCGAAGCGAAGACGGCGGTGTGATGGGCGACTTCGGGAGTGGAATAGATCGGGCCGCCGGTTTTGAATTCCCATTTGACCTCGCCATCCTTCAACGAGCAGGCATGAAGAACACCCGAGGCATCGCCGACGATGGCGAGTTTTCCGGTCACGGCGGGAGTTGAAGCAATCGTCCAACCGGTATCGTGCGTCCAAATGGTTTTTACGTTGAGATATTTTGCATTGATGGAAAAATCCGGGCGCGGCCAGTGATGGGGTGCCGCAGTGAAATCATGTTTCTCCAGCTTGATCGTGTGCCAAGGCTTTTTTGTGCCCACGCCGGGATTGCGCTCGGCGATGGTGAGGACACCGTTGTTGATTTCACAAAGAGTATAACCGCCGACTTTATCGTGGACCCGGAGATTGGAACGACCCATCGCAGCGGGGACGCCCTCAAAGTTTAGTTTTTTATTGGCGTGGCCGTGGCCGACGAGGATGGCCTGGATGTTGTATTTCTTCAGCAAATCAAGGACGACGAACCAGTTGTCCAGTTGATCGTCGAGCGGGTAATGCGTGATGAAAATGATGGGCTGGTCTTTCGGAAGATCGGCGAGGATTTTCGTCAACCAACGAACGTCTTGAGGGGAAAAATGGCCGTCGCCCATTTTCATCACCGGCCCTTCGTGCATGCTGATGAAGGTGTAGCCTCCGGCATCGAAGACAAAACGATCGTCGCCCCAGATTTTGGAAAACTCGGTCGCGCCGGACTCAGACCATTTACAATCGTGATTACCGGGCGTGGCGTAGCAGTGGATGCGCAGATCGTCGAAGATGCTCTTGGCGCTGGTGAATTCTTCGTGTGAACCAAATTGAGTCACGTCGCCGGAGACGATGACAAACGCCAGGTCGGGTTGTGAATTGATGTCATTCACCGAATTACGCAAATCCGCTGCGCCGGTCGGATCGCCCACATGGGTATCGCTGAGCCAGGCAAAGCGGAGAGGTTTGCTGTCGGCCAAACCGACGAGCGGCAGCGAAAGGAGGGCCAGGGCCAGCAGTGTTCTGAAAAATCGCACGTTCATTTGGCCCAATTGTCAGTCAGGCGCGCGACGGGTTCAAGGGGTTTTTGGCGTGAACGTTCTTGTTTCGCCCGTCTTGAGCAATTTGGCCTGGATGGTTTGTTTGGTGAAATCAGCGGTGAGTTCCAATTGATCGCCAAAGACAGTTTTTTGAACCATGTGGTCTTCGCTCATCCACGCGAAATCAGTCATCGGCAACAGGCCGGCCAGACGATGCAGGGGCGAGAAAAAATCATACTGGGTTTTCATCTCAGTTTTGCGTTTTTGAAATTCGACGGGGTTCAGGTGATACATCGGCGGAACGTTGTAGAGCAGTTCGAGCAATTTAGTCGTGGTGATGACTTCGGAAAATTTCAACGTCGGCGTGCTCCAATGGTGCGTGGCCACGACGGAATCGTGAAAAACGGTTTCGAACAACGGCAGACGGAAGCGTGGATCGTAGTAGAGATAGCGATAATTCTCTTTGATCGGAACGGACTTCAAGAAAACCGCCGGGCCATCGGCCGGGTAATACGAGCCAAGGTAGTATTGGGATTTTTTGTCGTTCAAGTCTTTGTCGCCCCAGCCGATGACGGGAGTGAAAACACCGTGCGCGAAGGAAATCGCCGGCGCGACCACGGCGGAGCAGCCTTCGGAACCAACCACCGCGCCGTAATTGGTGCCGATCCAGTTCATCCGCGAAACGCGTTCGGCGGCATCGGATTGTTGCGTGGCGGGATGGACGGGTGAATAGTCGTCAAAGAATTCACCGAACCCGTCGCAATCCATGAACCAGGAATTGGCGCTGAACGATTTCATCAGGCCGTCCACGCGTTTTTCCACGTACGGCCGGGCGGCGCGAGGACTGAGCATGTGGCCTTTTTGTTTAAAACCGTTTTTCGGTTTGCCATTGGCCATGATGATGCCGCCGGTGTCAAATAGTTGCTGGTCGAACTGCGAGGTTTCCCAGGTATTAGGATCGCCGGGGCGATGGATGCCGTTATAGGAATCGTACGGGCCGATGAGAAAACCTTTTTCTTTGGCCAACCGGACCGTTTCGGGCCTGCTGACAAAACCGTCCCAACTTCCCGCACCTAGCCAGAGACGGTCAAATCCTGCATCAGCGAGTTGCTTGACCATTTTGGGCGAGACGCCGCTGCCCCAACTATCCTTCGGTGCGAGCAGACCGGGAAAGGCAGCCATGAATTTTTCTTCGTGATGGAAATATTCGGGCAGAGCGAGCACGCGATTCAGATCCTCCGTCACCACGCCCTTCTCGTAACGATCAGGCCATTGGTTGGTGATGATCTCCGCCACCATTTTTTGCGCATCCGGTTTGAGTAGGCCCCAAATTTTCCATCCTTCCCCCTGTTTTTTCAACGCCAAGACAAAGTCTTTCCAATTCGTCACGTCATCAATGGCCATCATTTCATCGCCCCAAAGATAAATGTGGGCCGCACCGAGCAATTTGGCGGTTGCCGGGATTTTTTGGATTTTTTCCGCGAGGGTGACAAACTCACCGCGACTTTGCAGCCAGGCGCGATAGGCTTTGGCCGGAGCGATCGGCGAATTCTCCCCGAGATGAATGACGTAACCAAATTCATTGACACGATGATTGCGGGTGAGGTCGTGGGTCGCGGTCATCTGCAAGCGACCGTCCGGCGCGGTGAATTGAAGTTCGTTGTTGAATTGATTCGTAAGAATGACGGCGATGGTAAACGCGCCACAGTCCCAACCCCAAAACGGCAGGCCAAGATCAGCGGTCGTGCTCAATCCGCCGCTGTTGGTCAAATGCGCGATCCATTTCGCGTCGGTGGATGGAACATAAACGCCCTCAAACATGGGGAGAATCCAGGCTTTGGCGAGCGGGCCGGGTTTGGCGATAGGCCAGGTGAAAGGGCCAGACTTGATGGAGGAAAACCCAATGCTTAAATCTTGCCCGACAAGCCGCGCAGAGACACGGATATTGCGGTCGGCCAGCAACCAACTGGCTTGATTGGTTTCTTGAACCAGATTGACGGACGGACCGGGATCTTTTTGCGGCGCGGAAAGCTGAATGGCATCACGACCATGGGGCTGGAGCGTGAGTTCCAGGGAAGCGGCGGCGAAAGTCACGCGGCATTGGTCATTGGAGAAAACGATTTCCTGGGCCAAGCCATTGAGCTGGAAAACAAAAAAACAAAGGATGAAAAACCGGGTTGGAAATAAAAATTTTGTGCGTGTCATCAGTTAAAACCGAGACGGTTTATAATTTTATGAGCCTCGGCACCGCGCAAACTATCACACGAGCGGATCCATTCAATAGAAAACCAGTTGGCCGTGAAAAACTTTTGCGAGCAATGCCGATCCAGAGAATGGAGAAAAC
>CAIYOY010000336.1 GCA_903927905.1 uncultured Verrucomicrobiales bacterium
GTCACGCTCCCAATCTCAAGGCCAAACCCGTCGTTTTACTCCATGTCCCCGTGTTCTAACTTTTTTCCGCTTTTGACCGCACACTCTTTTCCGCTTTTGAAAACTACACGACACAGTGCCATTGAAAACTTGCGCTTTTGCCAACGGCAATTACACTTAAAGCGGATTAAGTTTGTCCGGTTAATTTTACACCACAATCTATGAGTCAGTCTCGGATTTATTATTTTGATAACAACGCCACCACCCGTGTGGCCCCAGAAGTCTTTGACGCGATGAAGCCTTTCCTCACCGAAATGTGGGGCAACCCTTCCAGCGCCTACGCTTTCGGCAGCATCGTCGGCAAACATGTGGATCAGGCCCGCGCCCAGGTCGCCGCCTTGATCAATGCGGACGCGAAAGAAGTCGTTTTCACCAGTTGCGGCACCGAGAGCAACAACTCCGCGATTCATAGCGCGCTCGTCACCAATCCGACCAAGAAGCATGTCATCACCACGGCGGTGGAACATTCGGCCAATATCAATTATTGCGAATTTTTACAGAAGCAAGGTTACCAAGTGACCTTCCTGCCGGTGGACGCCGATGGCTCGCTGGACCTTCATTTGCTTGACAAAGCTATTCGTCCCGACACCGCGATCGTTTCCATCATGTGGGCGAACAACGAAACCGGCGTGGTTTTCCCCATCGAAGAAATCGCCGCCATCTGCCGCAGCAAAAACGTCCTTTTCCACACCGACGCCACCCAGGTGCCGGGCAAGATGAAGATTGATGTGAAAGCGCTGGGCGTGGATTTCCTGACTCTTTCTGCGCACAAACTTCATGCCCCCAAAGGCATCGGCCTCCTCTACGTCAAGCGCCGCACGAAGTACCAGCCGTATCTTATCGGCGGCCACCAGGAACGCGGCAAGCGCGGCGGCACGGAAAACGTCGCCAACATCGTCGCCTTCGGCAAAGCCGCTGAGCTGGCTGTGGAACATCTCGCCGACGAAAACGTCCGTGTGCGCGCCTTGCGTGACCGCTTGGAAAACACCATTTTAAAAACGATCCCGAACACCTTCCGCAACGGTGCCAAAGAGCCGCGTTTGCCGAACACCACGAACATCGCCTTCGAGTTTGTCGAAGCCGAAGCGATTCTCCTATTGCTCGATCAAGTGGGCATTTGCGCCTCGAGCGGTTCCGCCTGCACCACCGGTTCGCTCGATCCTTCGCATGTTTTGACCGCGATGGGTCTGACCCCGATGCGCGCGCGCGGCTGCGTCCGTTTCAGCCTGGGTATTTACAACACGGACGAAGACGTGGATTATGTGCTGACGCACCTGTCCAAGATCATCACCAAGCTGCGTGATATTTCCCCGCTGAACCCGTCGCATCCGGACAATAATAATTACGACATCGAAGCCGCCCGGGTGAAGCACGAGACCGACTTGGCGGAAGCCTTGGCGGAAAAAGACGAGACTATCGCGGCTTAAGTCATTTTGACTTGAACCGTGTCAGCCATGTGAGTGGGTCAGATTTGCTGGGAACGACGGCGCCGAAAATAATGGCATCGTTCGTCAGACCGTAGAGGATGAAAAAGGGAAACACTTTGAGATTTTTGCGTCGAAGCTGCGGCACAACAACGGAGCCGAGGTTTAAAAAATGTCCAGCTGAAGTGGGAGAAGATTTTATGGCCTTTACCGCCTGATCAAGTTCGTGGCGAAAGCGTTCTGCCAAACCGGCTGAAATATGGGAATAACTGAGGCGAAATTTAAGGACATCTTTGGGGAATTCTGGATGAAATTCAATTCTCATTCCAGGGCGGCAAGATATTGTTCTTCGGTCAAGGGTTTAACCTTTCCAGTGGCAATATCTTCAATTCGCCGAATACCCTCTTTAATGGCTTCATCCAATGCAGCTGGGGTCACCACACTTTCGACCAGACGGCGGGCCAATTCCAAACGTTCCTCGGGAGGAAGCTCCAAGGCAAGATGTGATACATCAGTGGCGACCATGAAAAAAAGCTATCCTACCTGTCTTGTTATGGCAACTGGCTTTTTCCATGTTTCGGTTGCTCCACGCCCCACTTGAGTATATATTCCCCGCCCTTTTATGAATGCAAAACCGCATATAGCAGTCGTCGGCGCCACGGGTGCCGTCGGCATCGAGATGATCAAAACGCTGGAGAAGCGTAAATTTCCAGTGGGCAAACTGACTTTGCTCGCCTCGGCCCGCTCCATCGGCAAGAAGCTGAAATTTAACGGCCAGGAAATCACCGTGCAGGAATTGACCAAAGATTCCTTTGCCGGAATTGACATCGCCCTGTTTAGCGCCGGCGGCAGCATCTCGAAAGAATTCGGCCCGATTGCCGCCAAAGCCGGCTGCGTCGTGGTGGATAATTCCAGCGCGTTCCGCATGGACGAAAACGTTCCGCTCGTCGTGCCGGAAATCAACGCAGCCGACATCAAGAAACACAAGGGCATCATCGCCAATCCGAACTGCACCACCGCCATTACTCTGATGGCACTGTATCCTTTACACCAAGCCTTCGGCGTGAAACGCGTTTTCGCTTCCAGTTATCAAGCGGTGTCCGGCACAGGCGCAAAAGCCATCGAAGAACTCGAACGCCAGGTCGAACAAGTCGTCGGCAAAAAAGCGGTGACCAAAGAAGTCTATCCACACCAGATCGCCTTCAACGTTTTGCCGCATGTGGACTCATTTCTGCCCAATGGCTACACCAAGGAAGAAATGAAGATGGAAAACGAAGGCCGCAAAATCATGCACCACCCGAAATTCCTCGCCAGCGTGACCTGCGTGCGCGTGCCGGTTTATCGCGCCCATTCCATTGCCGTTAGTGCCGAATTTGAAAAGCCGGTCACCGTCGAAGCCGCCCGCGCTGTTTTGCTAAAAGCACCCGGCCTGGACGTTGTGGATGAACCGGATAAAAAAGTTTATCCTCTGCCGCTTTACGTCGCTGAGAAATACAACTGCGAAGTTGGTCGCCTGCGGAAAGATTGCGCCATGGAAAACGGCCTCTGTTTCTGGGTTGTTGGCGATCAACTGCTGAAAGGCGCCGCGCTCAACGCTGTCCAGATCGCTGAAGAGTTGATCAAGTGATTTGCGGACCGCGCCTCTGTGAGGCGAAGCGGATGGTAGGAAAAAAGTTTTAAATTAAGCAGCACCTACTTGCTGGCTTGGCTGCTGCGCTTCGCAGAAGCGCGTTCCGTTTTTTATTTTGCCGCGCCCTTGGTATAAGCGCTGACCACTTTGATGTTCGCCGCCTTGGCTGCGTCCATCACTTTGATCACTTGACCGAAAGCCGCTTCCGTATCGGCGCGAATGGCCAGCGTCACATCCGGATTCTTACGCGATTCATCCATCAGCCTTTCCTGCAACCGTTCAAAGCTAACCGGATCCTTTTGCAGATAAAACGGTCCCTGCTTGGAAACAGTGATGACCAGCGGATTGTTTTCGCTGGAACCCGCTTTGCTTTGCTTCGATTCCGGCAACGCCAGTTTCACCGCTGGTTGTTGCTTGAAATTCGTCGTGACCATCAGAAAAATCAGCACGACCAGCAGCACGTCAATCATCGAAACGATGATGACTGCCGGGGGTGATTTCTTTTTGCGCGTGATAAATTGCATGGCCGTTATTTCTTCGCTTGGAGTGCAGCCTTCAAGCTGTCGGGCGACGGCACCATGTCATCAATGTGATATTGATGGCGCAGAAACCCATCGCACAACGACGCCATCTCCACCGCGAACGTCTCCACTTTTTTATTGTAATAACTCCATGCGACGAGCGAGGGGATCGCCGTGATCAACCCAAATAACGTGGCATTCAGCGCCAGCGCGATGCCCTTGGAAAGCTCGGTGCTATTGCCCGTGCCAATATCGCCCATTCGTCCAAAGAGCATGATCAACCCATAAATCGTTCCAACCAATCCGAGCAGCGGCGCAATCCCGACAATGATTTCCAATATGACCAAACCACGTTCCAGTTTGGTGATTTCGTGGCGGGCGCTGGTTTCCAACGCGCCGGAATTTTCCGCCTTGGGCCAGTGCCGATGTTGATCCGCCATCAGGATCAATCGGCTCAAGGGCGAGGGATATTGCTCGCAGGATTTGCGCAACATCGGCAGATCCGCTTCCGTGCGGCAGGCGGCGAGGGCCGCTTCGACATCCGGCGGGATGACTTTGCTCGCGCGCAAGGCAAGGCCGCGTTCGACGATGAAGGTCAGGCCGGTGATTGAGGCCAGCGCTAATATCCAGAGTATCAATGAGTCCATAACGTTTATCTATTCTGTGCGTACTATTCGTGGGGTAAATAATAAAAAGAGAAGCGAACTTCGCGAAAATCCGCGCCGATCTCATGCCGCATCTCCGACGGCCATTTGCGAAAAGGATTGGTGTGCAGAATGGCCTGCTTGCAATACAGCCCCGGAATCTCGCCGGAACTGTTTTCCACCATGCGCACGTCCCGGATGCTTCCATCGTACCACAAGGTGAACTCGATCACCGTCTGCCCGGAATTGGGGCCGGAATTGTGGTTGCGATTTTCGTCAATCAGGCCGTCCCAATTATTCTTGATGGCATCAATCAGGGCTTTGTCATAATTTCCATAAGACGTTTGGGCCACGTCGAGCAACGAATCTACCGCCACGTTCCTGGCTCCGCCGTCTTGATGGCTTTTTTCTCCCGCCATGGTTTTTTTCGATACTTCCGAGAGCAATCGCGGTCTTTGATGAGGCAGTGCCGGTTCTTCACCCTTCTCGGATTCGGTTTCGCTTTTTTCCACCTGGAGCTTTGTGTCCGGTTTGGTCTTGTCCAGATCGCCGCGAACATCGGACTTTTTCGGTTTCGCCTCGGCTTGGTCAGTTTTAGGTTTGTCTTGTTTGGGCGCGGAAGGTTGCAGCGGTTTGGCTTTGGGTTTTGCGTCCTCGGTCGTCTTCACAAACTTCTGCTGTTTCCCCTTGATCTCCGGCATGGTCGCGTCCGGCTTTTTTACCGTGCTGGCCAATTGCGTATTGGCTTCGCTGTAAAATTTCGGGTCCTTCGGTTTTTCCGGGACGAGCAGGGCAGGGTCCACATCCACAAAAAGCATGGGCGTTGGGCGTGCGGCGACCGGCGGCGGTGGTTTTATTTTGGCGGCGAGTTTTTGGGGAGAAATAAATTGCAGCCACTTGGGTAAAGCGACGTGTTTCCACAGATTATGGGTCTGCCCCCATTTCCAACCGCCAAACCCGACCAGATGAATGACGATGGAAATAATCAAGGCCCTGAGTAATAGGTTCTCAGGGAAGCGGTCTGCCTTGGTGCGATCCGATGTCACTCCTCTAAAGATGTCTGATTTTTCAGAAATTGCACAATTAAAACGTCAACGTTTTGTAGCGTCAGGCGTCCCGCCTGACGTAAAGCCGGTGCGTCCCGCCCGGCGGAGAAAACCGTCAAACTTTTTTGCGTCATGATAAAATACAAAAGCCATTGTCATTGCTGCGATCTTTCCGCCGGGCGGGACGCGCAGTCAGAACTATAAAGTGAAGCGCACCACGGTGCGGGGCTCTACGGCAGCCAGGATGGCCGCCGCTACAATTTTTTAGACGCCGTCAACGCACCGACAATTCGATCCACATCATAAACACACCCACGCCAGGTTCCGCCGCTGACCGATTGCAGCGCGGCCCAGAGGCGCGTGTCTTCCGGCAGGGCAGGGTGTGGGGCCAAATCTTTGTGCGAAGAACGTTTGGCCAAACATTGCGCGCCTTCATCACAGGACAACCGATGATTCGAGGTGCCAATGAAATTTATCGAACCGGTGTTTTGATTCAGATCTATGATGATTTCGATCAAGTCGCCGTCCTGGAGTTTTCCAATCGGCCCACCCGCCAGCGCTTCCGGTCCGATATGCCCGATACACGGTCCCGTCGAAACACCGGAGAAGCGTGCATCGGTCAGTAGGGCAATATCTTTGCCGTGCGGCAAATGTTTGAGTGCGCTGGTGATCTGGTAGGTTTCCTCCATGCCGGTGCCGAGCGGGCCGATGCCAGCCAAAACCATGATGGTTCCGGGCGGAATCAATTTTTGTTTGATCGCAGCGATGGCGGTTTGTTCGCTGGTGAAAACCCTGGCCGGGCCGATTTTTTTGAAAGTGTTATCCGGCGCGATCAAAGTGGGATCGAGCGCCGCGCTTTTTATGACGGAACCTTCCGGAGCCAGATTGCCTGTTGGAAAAATAACCGTGCTGGTTAGTTTGTGCTGGCGCGCTTTTTCTGGGGAGAAAATAACATCATCAGGATCGACGCCGTCCTGTTTTTGTAAAATTTCACGGAAACGTATGCGCCGCTCTGATTTTTCCCATTCATTCAAAATTTCATTCAAAGTTTTCCCGGCGACAGTCATCACGTTCGTATCGAGCAATTGCAATCGTCGCAGATGCAACATGACTTCCGGCACTCCACCCGCCAAAAAAACGCGCACCGTTGGATGATGGATCGGCCCATTCGGCAAAACACTGACCAGCCGTGGCACTTCACGATTAATTTTTATCCAATCGTCCACCGTGGGCAAACGCAGTCCGGCCGCATAAGCGATGGCTGGAATGTGCAGTAATAAATTTGTTGAACCGCCGAAAGCCGCATGAAGCACCATGGCATTGCGTAAACTTGCCTCGGTCAGAATATCGCGCGTTGTCAAACCGCGTGTTTCCAAATGATGCAGCGCGGCGGCGGAGCGAATTGCCATATCGGTCCAAACCGGTTGTCCTGACGGCGCGAGAGCCGAGTGGGGCAGGGACAGTCCCAGCGCTTCACCGACCACTTGTGAAGTCGCCGCCGTACCCAGAAATTGACAGCCACCTCCGGGCGATCCACAGGCGCGGCAACCGAGATCAGCCGCTTCCTGCAACGAGACCATGCCCTGCGCATAGCGTGCGCCCAAAGTCTGCACCGCCCCGGCATCCTCGCCATTGCTTGGTGGCAGCGTTACTCCGCCCGGCACCAGCACACAGGGCAAATCGTGCATCGCGGCCAGCGCCATCATCATTGCCGGTAAGCCTTTGTCACACGTGGCCACTCCGAGCACACCCGAGCGATTCGGCAACGACCGGATCAACCGGCGAAAAACCATCGCCGCGTCATTGCGATACGGCAGGCTGTCAAACATTCCATGTGTTCCTTGCGTCCGTCCATCGCACGGATCGGAGCAATACGCCGCAAAAGGAATTCCCCCGAGCCGCCGGATTTCCACCGCCGCCTCCTGCACCAAAAGGCCGATCTCCCAATGTCCCGTGTGATAACCCAGCGCGATCGGTTTTCCGTCTGGCGCGCGCAAGCCGCCTTGCGTGCTGAGGATGAGAAATTGTTTTCGCCCGACCTCAGCTGGATTCCAACCCATGCCGACATTTTGTGTCAGCCCGAAAAGATCGCCGCTCGGGCGATTGAGCAACAGATCTTCCGTGATCGGCAAACTGCCCGTCGGCCCCGGTGCCTTCGTCTTGATTTGATAAATGGAAACGTCAGAGTCCATGCAATGGCAATAGTGTGGCGAAGATCAGCGTGGTTAAAAGCCCAATCAAAGAGATCGCGAACAATAGCACCGTCCAACTGGCCAGCGTTTCCCTCTCAGTGAACCCGCTCAACTTGCTCACGACCCAAAATCCGCTGTCATTCATCCATGAAACCGATAACGCGCCGAATCCGATGCCCAAATAAACATAGATGATGTTATAGGGTGGGGGAGTGGCGGTGATGAGCGGATAAATGATAGACGAAGAAGTCAGCATTGCAATCGTCGCCGAACCCTGGGCCGCGCGGATGACGAGGGCGATCAAGAATGACAGGACGATCAGGTTGATGTTATGATTTGCGGCCAGACCCTGAATCGTGTCGCCCACACCCGCATTGCGCAGCATCAGCCCAAACGCCCCGCCCGCGCTGGTGATCAGAATACAAATCGCCGCCGTGGCCAACGGCGGTTCCAGAACCTTTCCGATTTGATCAAGCGTCAGTTTTCGTTGTCGCGCCAGCAGCGCAATCCCCAGCGCCCCGCCGATGAGCAGGGCAATATTTTTATTGCCGATAAAATCAATGATGGCCGAACTGATGCCCAGAATTTTGCTGAACGAAGTCAAGCTGATGAGCAACACTGGGACGAGCACCGGCGCAATCGAAAAGGCAAAGCAGGGGAGTTCGCTTTCCGGTTTGGCAATGATGGCCTTCAAATCATCCCACGGCAGACCGGCCGTTTCGCGCAGAGGCAGATTCAATTTTTTGTTAAGCCACTTGGACACATACCACCCGCCGATCGCCGGGATTATTCCGCCCACCAATCCCGCGATGATGGAAAATCCGACATCCACTTTCAAATTATCCACCATCGCCAGCGGACCTGGATGCGGCACGGTCAACGAATGCGTGATGACTCCGCCGCCGCAGATCGCCAGCACGTAGAGCAGATAATCTTTCCCCGTGCGCAACGCCAGCGCCATGGCCAGCGGCACCATCAGCATGAACATCGTGTCAAAGAAAATCGGCACCGACAAAATATAAGTGCTGGCCAGCAACGCGATACCCGCGCGTTTCTCGCCAAAAACCGCGAGGAACCGTCGCACCACCTTGTCCGCCGCGCCGCTTTCCATCAGGCAAACGCCGATGACACAGGCCAACCCGATGGCGATGCCGATGATCCCCGCCGTCTTGCCAAATTCCTCCGTGGTCAATTCCACCGCCCGCACCCAATGCCCGCCAGCGCTCGGTTTTTCGCCGGGAAGCTGCGTGGCCAAAGCGCCGGTCAAGATCGCCGCGATGATCAACGCGATGAACGGATGGATCCGCCACCGGGAAATCGCCGTGATGATGAACACCAGGCTGACGGTCAGGACAAAAAACGGCCACAACGACACAGGTGCAGAAGTGTTGATGGCGGCGAACATGGCCGGACTTTAACCACGACCGAACGCAGATTGAAGCACCAAATTCCAAAGCGATTTTCATTTTCATTCCAACGCAAATGAATCATAAACCGGAGAGCGTTTAATTAACTTGAATCTATCCATTCCAACCTGGGCCAGCGTTCTTCTGGCGATTCCCGTGCTGTTGCTGGGCGAATTTTGCGTCGGGCGGATCACCGTGCTGCGCCGGTTCAATATTCCTGCACCTGTGGTTGGCGGACTGATCGTGTCCATTCTTGTTCTGTTGTCCGGCCATATCGAATTCATCACCAAAGTCAGCCAGCCTTGGTTCATCTGGCTGGTGGCCACGCGAAAAGATTTTCAGGCCGCCACCCCGCAAACTTTGATTCTTCCCTTCATGATCGTCTTCTTTACCTGTGTCGGATTAAACGCCAGTTGGAACCTAGTCAAACGCGGCGGCCTGCAAGTCATCACCATGTTGATGCTCGGATTCCTCCTCGCCACGGTGCAGAACGGAGTCGGCGTGGTCTTGGCCAAAGCCCTCCACGTCTCGCCCTTTCTCGGGTTGATTTGCGGGAGCATCACTTTGACTGGCGGACCCAGCACCGCTCTTGGTTTTGCTCCGATGCTCAAAGACGCCGGCTTTGATCGTGCGGCGGAATTCGGCATTGCTGCGGCGCTCTTCGGCATCGTCACCAGCAGTCTCGTGGGAGGTCCGGTTTCATCCCGGTTGATTCAAAAACACAAACTTGCCTCGTCGTCCGATGCCGCTCGCGTCATCGTTTCGGGCGATCTAAAAAAATTCGGCATCCTCCGCGATTTGAGCGTGCTGCGCGGTTATGGAAAAGATGCCATCGCGCACGGTCTGTTGATTCTGCTCTGCCTCAAACTCGGCGCTGAACCCACTGCCTGGCTGGCTAGTATCGGCCTGAAATTCCCGCTCTACATGGGTGCCATGTTAATTGGCATGGCTCTGCGCAACATCGGCGATGCCACCCGTTTGTTCACCATTAAAACCAACATCATCGAAACCTATTCCTCCATCGCCCTCGGTTTCTTCCTCGCTATTGCGCTAATGAGCCTGAACCTCCGCCAACTCGTCGGCATGGCTGTTCCTATGCTGATCATATTGGCCGTTCAGGTCGTGGTCATGATTCTTTTCGCCTGGCTGCTGACTTTCCGGGTCATGGGGCGCGACTACGAATCCGCTGTCATGACCGGCGGTTTCATCGGCTTTGGTTTGGGCATCACGGCCAACGCCGTGGCCAACATGAAATCATTGGTTGAAACCTACGGCCCCGCCCCGCGCGCCTTCCTCGTCGTGCCGATCGTCGGTGGGTTCTTGATTGATATCGTCAATTCCTTCAACATCACCTGGTTCGTCAACCTTTTGAAATAAATGCAAAAAATAATTTTCAGTCTGCTCCTCGCGTTGTCCGTCCAGCGCGTCTGTGCCGAGAACACTCACGGTATGGTCGCCACCGTGGATAAACTGGCCACCCGCGCGGGCGTCGAAGCCATGAAACACGGCGGCAACGCGGTGGACGCTGCGGTCGCCGCCGGGCTGACGCTTGGTGTGGCCGATGGTTTTAATTCGGGCATTGGTGGCGGATGTTTTTTGTTGATTCGCCGCAGCAACGGAGAATTCGTGGCCATTGACGGACGAGAAATGGCTCCAGCCGCTTCCACGCGCGACATGTTCATCCGCAACGGCAAAGGCGACACCGAACTCAGCCAAACCGGCGCTTTGGCCAGCGGCGTTCCCGGTGCGCTGGCCGCTTATGATCTCGCCCTGAAAAAATGCGGCAAACTGACGCTCAAAGAACATTTGCTTAATGCCGCCAAAATAGCCGAAGAAGGTTTTCCGCTCAGTTCCAGTTACGCCCATATTTTGCGTGAGGAGGTTACGAACTTGAACCGGTTTGAAGGTTCGCGCGCAGTTCTGCTGAAAACTAATGGCCTACCTTACGAAAAAGGGGAAATTCTCAAACAACCTGACCTCGCCAAAACCTATCGCGCTATCGCCGAACATGGCATCGGCTGGTTCTACGGCGGGCCTTTCGCCCAGGCCACTGAGAAATGGATGAAGGCCAATGGCGGCATCATGACTGCGACCGACTTTAAACATTATGAGGCCGTCCTGCGCGAGCCGATCTCCACGGACTATCGTGGTTACACCGTGGTGTCTTTTCCGCCGCCCAGTTCCGGCGGTCCGCATGTCATCGAAATGTTGAACATCCTGGGAACCCGCGATTTAAAATCCATCGGCACCAACGAAGTGGACAAGCTTCATTTTATCGCCGAAGCCATGAAACTGGCCTTCGCCGATCGCGCCTATTGGCTCGGTGACCCCGACTACGTCAAAGTCCCACGCGGCCTCATCACGAAAGAATACGCCAAAAAACTTGCCGCCAAAATCAGCCTCGATCACACCACCGTCGTTCCCGGTCACGGCACCCCGGAAAATTCCGGCAGCTATGTTTTCAAAAAACACACCACCCATTTCTCCACCGCCGACGCCGAAGGCAATTGGGTCGCCTGCACCGCCACGGTCAACACCAGCTTCGGTTCCAAAGTCATCATTCCCGGCACCGGCGTCGTTATGAACGATGAAATGGATGACTTTTCCGTTCAACCCGGCGTGGCTAATTACTTCGGACTCATCGGCTCCGAAGCCAACGCCGTCGAACCCGGCAAACGCCCGCTTTCCAGCATGAGCCCGACCATTGTATTGAATGAAGGCAAACCCATCCTCGCCCTCGGCGCTGCCGGTGGTCCGACCATTATCAGCCAGACCGTGTTGAACATCGTCAACATTCTCGATTTCGGCATGAGCGTCACCGACGCCCTGGCCCAGCCGCGCATCCACCAACAATGGAGTCCTGACGAACTTCGCATCGAGACCTCCATGAAATCCGAAATCATGGCCGGCCTCGAAAAGAAAGGTCACAAACTGAACAAACTCCAACACATCGGAGTTTCCCAGGCTGTCATGCGCAGTCCCGATGGCAAAGGCTTCGTCGGGGCCGCTGACCTCCGTTCTGGTGGAACTGCTGAGGGCTGGTAGTAATTAGCTCAGGCCGCGATTGGCAATAATGAACAGGGTTTGATGGAGTGAGCGAGGCGGGCTTCAAGTTTGTCGGCTGCAATTTCCAAATCGTAGTGTGCCTGCAAATCAAGCCACCAAGCGGGCCGGGTACCGAAATATCGCGAAAGACGCAAGGCGGTGTCGGCGGTGATGGCGCGCTGACTGCGAACGAGTTGGCTGATGCGGATGGGGGTGACCTGAATGGCCTTGGCCAGGGCGTATTGCGTCAACCCAAGGGGCTCCATGAAGTCATGGAGCAGAATTTCTCCGGGATGAATCGGTGATAGTTTCTTTGTTTTCATAAAATTTAATGATAGTCCACAATTTCAACATCAATGGCATCTTCGCCCTGCCAGCGAAAGCAGATGCGCCATTGGTCGTTGACGCGTATGCTGTATTGCCCGGCGCGATTTCCCTTTAACAACTCAAGGCGGTTGCCGGGCGGCAGCGACATGTCACGCAATTCCCGAGACTGATGCAACTGCGTCAGTTTACGCAACGCCACCCGTTCAATTTGCGGCGGAAGACCGTGAGCCCGCCGCCGTTGCCAGAGCCGTTCTGTTTGCCGACACGCAAAATTGACAATCACAAGATTATAATACCGAGGTTCGATAATAGTTCAAGTCCATCCATTGCCGCTTTGCTATTGGCTCGAGTGTGTCCGATATACCCGCTTCCAAAGTTTGCAATCTCTCCCCCTTTGGCGTAAACATTCCCTCCCGCCAATTGGCGGAATTATGATGAAACCGGAAGTGGAAATATACGACACGACCCTGCGCGACGGCAGTCAGGGCGAAGGCATCAATTTTTCAGTGATGGACAAGATCCGAATCGCTGAAAAGCTCGACGCTTTTGGTGTCCACTATATTGAAGGCGGCTGGCCCGGCTCCAATCCCAAGGACATCGAATTTTTCGCCCAGGCCAAAAAGAAAAAATTCAAAAACGCGAAACTCGCGGCCTTCGGTTCCACCCGCCGTAAAGGCATTGCCGTGGAGAACGACGATCAGGTGCGCCTCTTGCTTGATGCGGCTACGCCGGTCGTGACCATTTACGGCAAGACCTCCATGTTGCACGTGAAGGAAGTCCTGCGCTGCACGCCCGATGAAAATCTCGGCATGATCGGCGACACCGTCCGCTTTCTGAAAGACCACGGCAAATATGTCATCTACGATGCCGAACATTGTTTTGATGGTTACAAACTGGATCCCGAATATGCCATCGCCACTTGGCTTGCCGCCGAAAAGGCCGGTGCCGATCTCATCGCTTTATGTGACACCAATGGTGGCTCCTTGCCCGGAGAAGTCGAAGCCATCACACGTATCGCCAAAGGTCGCTTGACCATTCGCATCGGCATGCACACGCACGATGACATCGGTCTCGGTGTGGCCAACGCTCTGGCTGGCCTGAACGCTGGCGCGACTCATGTCCAGGGTACGATCAACGGTTACGGTGAACGCACCGGCAACTGCAATATCACCAGTGTCATCCCCATCATCGCTTTGAAGATGAAGAAGACGTGCGTGCCGGCCAAATCGCTGCGCCAGCTAAAAGATATTTCCCAATTCGTGGATGAGATCGCCAATCTCCGCCACAGCCCGCGCCAGCCGTGGGTTGGCTCCGCCGCGTTTTCGCACAAAGGCGGCACGCATGTGAACGCCGTGCAGAAACTTGTCAGCAGTTACGAACACATCGAACCATCGCTCGTGGGCAACAAACGGACTGTTCTGATCAGCGATCTCGCTGGCCGCAGCAACATCCTGATGAAAGCCAAGGAGCTTGGCATCAAAATCAGCGATGACGCGCCGGAATTGAAAACCATTCTCGCCCGCATCAAAGAATTGGAACATCAAGGCTACGAATTTGAAGCCGCCGAAGGCTCGCTTGCACTTTTGATCCGGAAAATTCTCAAGCATCAAGAATTGCCTTTCCAGATCAATGCCTACCACGTTTCCATGCGAAGCGAAGATGGCAAATCCACTTGCGAAGCCACCGTCAAAGTCCAGGTGGATGGCAAAGCCGCGCATACTGTCGCTGAAGGTGATGGCCCGGTGAACGCGTTGGATTCAGCTTTGCGGACCGTGCTCTCGAAGTTTTATCCGCACTTGAAGAAGATCAAGCTGACCGATTACAAAGTCCGCATCCTCGATTCCGCCAGCGGCACTGCCGCCAAGACCCGTGTCCTTATCCAATCCAGCGATGGCAAGGATGAATGGGGCACGGTTGGTGTCAGCGACAACATCATCGAAGCCAGCCTCCAAGCCCTCGTGGACAGCATGGAATATCGGTTAATGAAGAAATAATTTGACATATATACATCGGGGTGTATATATGTATGCATGAAACGGAAAATTACATATCAGATTTCGAAGGATTCTGAGCCGATGGTCATGAATGACGCCCCGATGGCGGCCATTGTCCGGTCAGCGGACTCCATGGCGATGGTGCGCACCCAGATTTATTTGACAAAATCGGAACACGATTTTCTTCAGAATGAATCGTCGCGCCGGGGCGAGCCGATGGCTGCGGTGATCCGTGGCTTTATTGATGAGAAAATGGAGATCCCGGCAGACGCCTGGACCAATAATCCCTTGCTGGATCCGCCGGCTGATTCAGATTATATCGGGCCGGAAGATGGTGCCATTAATCATGATCATTATCTTTACGGCTGCCCCAAGAAATGGATAAAGCAGAATGGCAAATATGTGGAAGCGCCGCCCTTGCCGGATGATTATTACGATAACCCGGCCAGCGCGGACGCTTATGATGCCATGCTGCGCAAAATAGATGAAGTGGAACAGGCCAAAGGATGATCACCCCGGTATTTCTTGATGCTTCATTTTGGATTGCGTTGCGGGACCCGCGAGAGCCCTGGCACACCCGCGCCCAGCAGGCGACCAGGACAATTCTCTCGCAAAAGTTACCGTTTATTTTCACCAGTTTTGTGCTGGCCGAGACGCATGCGAATTTCACCCGCGCACCCAAGATTCGAATCCAGATCTTAAATGATGCGCAACGCAATCCGACCTTGCGTTCCGAACAAGTGTTGCCAGCGGATGAAGCGCAAGCGATCGAATTGCTGCGCCGGCAACACGATAAAAACTACTCCTATTGCGACGCTGTTTCTTTTATGGTGATGCGGAGATTGGGCCTGCGCCGCGCAGCCTCCTTTGACGAGCATTTCCGCCAGTTTGGTGAATTTGAAATAATTTCTTAACATGTCTGAAATCCCCAAAGCCTACGAACCGCAAGCGGTCGAAGATAAATGGTATCAATTCTGGCTCGACCAGAATTGTTTCACCGCCGATCCCAAGTCCGCCAAGCCGGCCTATTCCATCGTCATTCCGCCGCCGAATGTCACCGGCATGTTGCACATGGGCCACGTCCTGAACAACACCATCCAGGACATCCTCAGTCGCAAAGCACGCATGGACGGCAAGGAAGTCCTCTGGCTCCCCGGCACCGATCACGCGGGCATCGCCACCCAGGTGCAGGTGGAAAAGGCGCTCAAGAAAGAGGAGAAGAAGACCAAATACGATCTGGGCCGTGACGAATTTCTCAAGCGCGTCTGGCTGTGGAAGGAAAAGCACGGCGGCATCATCATCAAGCAATTGCAAAAACTCGGCGCTTCCTGCGATTGGTCGCGGCTGCGGTTTACCATGGACCCGGAGTATTCGCGCTGTGTGCAGCAGGTCTTCGTTGAGCTTTACAAAAAAGGCCTGATTTATCGCGGCAAACGCATGGTCAATTGGTGTCCGGCCTCGCTTACCGCGCTCTCGGATGAAGAAGTGGAAATGAAATCGCAAAAGGGTTTCATGTATCATTTCAAAGTGCAGGTCGCCGAAGCCCCGGACACCTGGCTGACCATCGCCACGACCCGTCCCGAGACCATCCCCGGCGACACCGCCGTGGCCGTGAATCCGAAAGACCCGCGCTACGCGCATCTGATCGGCAAGCACATCATCCGTCCCTTGCCGATCGAATTGCCGAAGGAACAAAAACTCATCCCCATCATCGGCGATGAGCATGTGGATTTTGAATTCGGCACCGGCGTCTTGAAAGTGACCCCGGCGCATGACAAGGCCGACTTTGAAATCGGTCAGCGCCACAAGCTGGCGCTGATTGACATCATGAATCCCGACGCCACGATGAACGATCTGGCCGGCGCGGATCTGAAGGGCATGGATCGTTTCAAAGCGCGCAAAGTCGCCGTGGAAAAACTCAGCGAACTCGGCGTCATGGTCGAAGAAAAGCCCTACGAAAATAACGTCGGCTTCAGCCAGCGCGCCGATGTGCCAATTGAACCGCGCTTGAGCGAGCAGTGGTTCCTGAAATACCCGAGCGTGCCTGAATCCAAAGCGTGCGTGGCCGATGGCCGGATGAAATTTTATCCCGACCGCTGGGCTAAAGTTTACGATCATTGGCTGACAGGAATTCAAGATTGGTGCATCAGTCGTCAGCTTTGGTGGGGGCATCGGGTACCTGTATGGTATTTTCCCATCAATGAAAAAGGCAAACACCCAGATTTTAAACTTGGAAACATAATTGAAGAAACGAATCAAGCAGGGATAAATCTTCAAGGGTGTTATTCGACGTCTCTTTCAAAACTAGCCGGACATGAGACTCATTTCTATATCCAAATGCCATTAAAAGATGGGTGGAAAAACAGGATTTTATTTGGGGCTTCGACTTCTGTCGAAGAAGCACAAATTCTGGAAGCAAACGGTTTCACTCAAGACCCCGACGTCCTCGACACTTGGTTCAGTTCCTGGCTCTGGCCGTTTGCCACGATGGGGTGGCCGGAGAAGACGGAGACATTGAAGAAGTTTTATCCGACGACGGACCTCGTCACCGGCCCCGACATTATTTTCTTCTGGGTGGCTCGCATGATCATGGCGGGTTACGAATACATGGGCGAGTTGCCGTTTCATAATGTGTATTTCACCGGCATCATCCGCGACAAGCAGGGGCGTAAAATGTCGAAGACCCTCGGCAATTCACCCGACCCGCTCGAACTCATCGCCAAGTACGGCGCCGATGCCCTCCGTTTCGGCACCATGCGCGGCGCACCGCTGGGCCAAGACGTGCTCTTCGATGAAAAGGACGTCGAACTCGGCCGCAACTTCTGCAACAAACTTTGGAACGCCTGCCGTTTCCGCCAGATGCACCCCGGCGAAGTCGAGGGTGAAATCAATCCGCAGCTTTTGACCAGCGACGACAAATGGATTTTGTTGAAGCTCGACCAAGCTATCCGCGAGCTCACCATCGCGCTCAACGAATACAAATTCAACGAAGGAGCGCAAATTCTCTACCGCTTTTTCTGGAGCGAGTTTTGCGATTGGTATCTCGAAACCGCCAAGGTCACCTTCTACGGCGAAGATGCCGCGCGCAAAGCCAACGTGCTTGCCGTGATGGATTTTGTTCTCGGCAATACGCTGCGTCTGTTTCATCCCTTCCTGCCGTTCATCACGGAAGAACTCTGGCACGGGCTGGGTTACCATCAGGAATTACCCGAAGGGCAGGGGGGCAAGACCATCATGTACGCCAACTGGCCCATGCCACTCGACCAGGATTTCCGCGATCACTATGGCTTGGACGATTGCTACGTCACCTACGTCGAAGACCGCAACGCCTTCGTCATCCAAGGGCGCAATCTGCGCCAACAGGGAAATATCCAGGCAGCAAAGAAGGTTAAATTTGTTTTCAAACCGGCGACAGAAATAATACCGCACGACCTCGCCGCGATGAAACTCCTGCTCAACGCCGAAACACTGGAGGTGAAAGCCGATTACGAACCGCCCAAAGGCACACCTTCCACCCGTTCTGAAATGGGTGAACTCTATCTGCCGCTCGAAGGTCTGATAGACGTCGAAGCCGAGAAAGTGCGATTGGCCAAGAAGATCACCGAGACGGAATTGGAAATTCAGAAGGTAGAACAAAAGCTAAACAATCCCGCCTTCGTGCAGAAGGTTCCGCAAAGCGTCTTGGACGAACACCAAAAACGCCTCGCCGATTGGCAGGCGAAACTGGCGCAGTTCAAGAGTTCGTTGGAAGCATTGCAGGGGTGAGGTGGTCTGTTTTCGGTAAAACAACTGGTATATACACTTGGGGGTGAAAATAGCCGTTAGGTCGTAAGGTACCCTGTAAACATTGTGTTTTATTGAGGTCGGACCCGTAAGGTAGGCGTAAGGCACCCGTTAGGTTGCATGGTGAGCGTGAAATTCGCGCATTAAACTACCTTCGGATGATGAGATGCGCCCCACTTCGGCTGCTACGATATTTCCAGCTTGGAACTCACGTCTCCCCTCGGTACAACTTCTCGGTGAACATCTTCCGCAACATCGTATTAGCTGTCGGCCTCTTTATTGCTGCTTCATCTCAGGCCGCATTGACGGCCTCGATCTTGCGCTGTGAATACCAAATCAATCCCCTGGGCATTGATAATCCGCAGCCGGAATTGAGTTGGATCCTTGAATCGAAGGAACGCAATCAAAGGCAAACGGCTTATCAGATCCTAGCTTCTTCAAATGAAAAAAGGGGCGCGGATTTATGGGACAGCGGTAAAGTGGCTTCTAGTGAATCGGTCGGCGTGATTTATCAGGGAAAACCGTTATCCTCCGGTCAGCAGGTTTTTTGGAAGGTGCGAGTGTGGGACGGTAAGGACAAACCGACGGCTTACAGCAAAATAGCGTGGTGGGAAATGGGACTGACGACAGCGTGGCGGGCGAAATGGATCTCGGGCAAACCTCTCGGTAAACTGACGGAACCGGAAATGTTTGCCGATCATCCTGCGCCATTGCTGCGCAAGGAATTCGCCCTCGATAAAAAAATCCAACGCGCCCGAATTTATGTGAGTGGTCTGGGCTATTACGAATTGCACCTCAACGGCCAACGTGTCGGCGATCAAGTGCTTGATCCCGGTTGGACGACTTATTCCAAGCGCGTCCTTTATTCCACCTACGATGTCACCGCGCAATTGCAGCGCGGTCAGAACGCGCTCGGCCTGATGCTCGGCAATGGTTGGTATAATCCGATGCCTCTGCGCATGTGGGGCGTGATCAATCCGCGTGATGCCCTGACCATTGGCGAGCCACGCGCGCTTTTGCAAATGGTGGTGGAATTTACCGACGGCACTTCGCAAACCGTGGTGACGGATGAAAGCTGGAAAACGGGCGACGGCCCGATCCTGCGGAACAGTGTTTATCTGGGTGAAGTCTATGACGCGCGAAAAGAGCAAGCCGGGTGGGATCGTCAGGGATTCAGTGAAGCGAGTTGGGAATCTGCTCGAATTGTTTCGGAGCCACTGGGCCAGCTTCGCGCCCAGGAAGCCCCGCCGATTCGCATCACGCGCACTTTGAAACCAGTCAAAATCACCGAGCCAAAACCCGGTGTTTATATTTTTGACATGGGACAAAACTTTGCGGGATGGATTAGGCTCCATGTCAAAGGCCCCGCAGGAACCCAGATCAAAATGCGTTACGGCGAACTCCTTTACAAAGATGGTTCGCTGAATGGGATGACCGCCGTGGTCGGACAAATCAAGGGTGGGAGAGCCAACTATAAATACGACGGGGTGGGAATGCCGAAGACCGCCTTTGAGTTGGATGAATACATTTTGAAAGGCGAGGGTGACGAAGTCTATACGCCGCATTTCACCTTTCACGGGTTTCGTTATGTCGAAGTGACGGGACTTTCAGACAAACCGGATCTGAGCACGCTCGAAGGACTGCGACTCAACTCGGATGTCGAATCCGTCGGCTCCTTCACTTGTTCCAACGACATGTTCAATCGCATCCAGGAAATGGTGTTGTGGACGGAGTTGAGCAATTTATTCAGTGTCGAATCCGATTGCCCGCATCGCGAAAAATTTGGCTATGGCGGCGACATCATGGTCGCCAGTGAAATGGCCATGTTCAATTTCGACATGTCCCGTTTTTACGCCAAGTCCGTGCATGATCTGGCTGAAGCGGTTCGTCCCAATGGCGGCTTCACTGAAACCGCGCCGTATGTCGGAATCGCCGACGAATCCCTCGGCGAAAAAGCCGGCCCGATCGGCTGGGCCAGCGCGCATCCATGGCTCATCTGGGAACTCTATCAATATTACGGCGACCGGCGTTTGCTGGAGGAGCAATACGACGCGGTGAAAAAGTGGATCACCTTCCTGCAAACCTGCGCCAAGGAAAACATTTTGGACAACGGCATCAGCGATCACGAAAGCCTTGTGCCAAAACCCGCCCTCTCACCGGGACCGGTTTTTATTATCTCAACGTCCGTCTCTTCGAAAAAATTGCCCGCACCTTGAACCAAATCAGCGACGCAGAAAAAGCCGGTGCTCTCGCTGAACAAATCAAAACTGCGTTCAACCAGAAATTTCTTAACCCGGCCACCGGGACCTATTACACCGGCACGGAAGCCTGCCAGAGTTTTCCGCTCTATTTGGGGCTCGTTCCATCGGAGAACAAAAGCCGCGCACTTGATGTTTTGGCGCATAACATCATTGATGTGAACAAAGGTCATCTCGACACCGGAATCTTTGGCAGCAAATACATGCTCAACGCCTTGTCTGATGCCGGCCGCGCCGATGTCGCTTACGGCATCGTCAACCAAAAAACTTTCCCCGGTTGGGGCCACATGCTGGAAAACGGCGCGACCACGCTCTGGGAACATTGGGAATACAGCGACAACACCTATTCGCACAACCATCCCATGTTCGGCTCCGTCAGCGAATGGTTTTACAAAGTTTTGGCCGGCATCAATCCAGCGCCGGACGCCGTTGGCTTCAACAAAATCATCATCCGCCCGCAACCCGTTGGTGATTTGAAATGGGCCAAAGGCAGTTACAATTCCGTGCGTGGAAAAATCATCAGCGAATGGAAAATCGAAACCGGAAAATTTATTTTGGACGTTACCATTCCCGCGAATACCACCGCCGTCGTTGAAATTCCGGGCGACGATGCTCAATTGCTTGGCGAGAAAATTCCCGCCAGTAAGCTGACCAACGGTCACACCACATCTGCCATCGGTTCAGGGTCGTATCGTTTTACAACCAGATTCACCCCGGCCATCAACTAAAAACTTGAACTCTGCCAGTCAATCTGACAAATTTCTCCCCATGCAACCGGCATTGCCATCCAAGCCGACGCAAGGACGAAAGCTCCTTGCGCTTCAGGCTTTACTTTGCCTGGCGTTGTTTATAGCGGCGCAACTGTTCGCCGATTCCGGCGCTCTTCACCGCTGGATCCATCCCGACGCCTCTGATTCGCAACACACTTGCGCCTTCACTTTGTTGACCAAGGGTCAGGTCAGCGTTTCAGCAAACGGTGTGCTTCTGGTTTCGTTCGTGGCCGTGTTATTTTTCTGCCTGCCGAATTTCACCTCGATCTTCACTTCTTCCGTTGAATGCCGGCTATATCCCAGCCGCGCCCCTCCTCGCTGGTAATTTCTCCGTTCGTTTTGTCTTTCATAAATTGTCCGTGGTCCTTTTAGGCCTGCGGTGTTTTTAAATCCAATGTCTTTTGAGTGCAGTTGTTGTGAGAATTTATCGTTACATTTATATTTCAATCGGGTTGATGGTTTCGCTGGTCAGCGGCTTGTCCGGGAGCTTGTGCTTCGGGCAGGAGATGAACGCGACCAATATCTATCTCTCCCGCAAGGAAGCGGTGCGCGAAGCGCTCGCCCACAATCCCGGCATCACCGTCGCCCGCGAATTGGTGGCCGAAGCCAAGGCCCAGATCACCATCGCCACCGCCTTGCCTGATCCCAGCCTGGTGTCTGAGATGGATCAATTGAAGAATTTTTGGAGTCCTTCCACCAGTTCCGAACGGGACATTGGCGTGCAATTTACAATACCGAACCCCTGGCGCACCCATCTCAATGGCAATGTCGCCCGCGCCGCCTGGAAAGCTGCGGAATTTTCTCTCACGCAAATCCAGCAACAGATCGCTTCGCAAACGGCCCAGGCCTATGACGCTTTTCTGGTCGCGCGGCGGCATCGTGACGACCTGACCGGGAGCAAAGACATCGCCACCCAATTTTTGGAAAAAACCAAAGCCCGTTTCCGCGCCGGCACCGTCGCAAAACTTGACATCGTCAAGGCGCAGGTGGATTTGGCCAAAGCGGAGAACGACCTGATCGCCAATGAAAAATTGATCATCACTTCCGTCGCCGCGTTGAACCGGCTCCTCGGCCGTCCGCTTCGCACCAAGTTGGAAGCGACCGATGTCCTCGCCGTTCCCGGTTCGTTCCCGGAACTTTTTTCATTGGAACAGATCGCCTATAATTCACGGCCTGAACTTCTCAGCATGGTGGTCCAGCAAAAGGGCGCGCACGACGCGACCAAGTCCAATAAACTGTATTGGGCGCCGGATTTCAATTTCACACTCTGGCGCAGTTATATTGATGGCGCTCCCGACTCCTACAAATTCGATGGCGGCGTCACTCTTCCGCTGTTTTTTTGGCAGCATCAAAAGGGGCAACTCGCCCAGGCGCAACATCATGAATTGGAATTGAAGGCCACCCATTCCGATCTCGAATCCCAAGTGATGGTGGACGTGAACACCTCCTATGCCTCGGCCACGACCGCGCTGCGTCAGGCCGTTTTTCTGCGCGACTCGCTTTTGCCCGAGGCGCGGGAAGCCTTTCAGATCACTTTCAACAGCTACGGTTTGGGCGGCGCGTCCGCGCTCGATCTGCTCGACGCCAAATCAACTTTGCTCGGCGCGGAAAGCGATTACACCGATGCCCTTGGCGCTGTGAATGACGCGGCGGCCGATCTGGAACGCGCCATCGGCGCTCCCTTGCCACCCGTTGCCCCGGAAACTTCCCATGAAAAATAAAACTCTTTTCCTTCCTATTCTCTGTGCCGTACTGGCCGGTTGTTCACCGCCGAAAGAAGTCGCGCCTGCGGCTTCCTCCGTGGTGGCGACCAACGCCACGTTGACCGCAGACCAGCGCCAACGCATCCATCTGCAAACCGTCCAGCCCGCGACCTTTCGACGTACGATTGACACCACCGGAACTGTTGGATTTGACACTGACCGGACCACCACCATCCTCGCTCCCATCTCCGGTCCGGCGACCCGCCTGCTGGTGACCGTCGGCGATCAAGTCAAAGCTGGCGATTCCCTTGCCATGATTGATTCCCCGGATTACGCCTCGGCCTTCACCGGTTATCGCAAGGCTTTCGCGGCGGCCAAGAATGCACGGCGGGTGGCCGATTTGGACGCGCAACTTTTCAAGGACGACGCCATCGCCCGGCGCGACATGGAACAAGCCGAAACCGACGCCATCGGCGCTGAAGCCGATCGTGACGCGGCCTTCCAGCAGCTTCATTCGCTGGGTGTGGATGATCAAACCATGAAAAACATCCAGCAAAACGTGCCGGTGGCCAGCTTGACCGGAGCGATCCGCACGCCGATCTCCGGCATCGTCGTCGAAAAATTGATTTCACCGGGCCAGCTTTTGCAGGCGGCCAACACGCCGTGTTTTACCGTGGCCGATCTTTCTCAAGTATGGGTCATGGCGAACATCTTTGAATCGGATCTCACCTCCATTGCCATCGGTGATTCCGTCGAGGTCACCAGTGGTGCCAGCCCCAAAATTTTCCCCGGCACGATTGACAATATCTCCGCCATCATTGATCCGAACACCCATGCCATCGGCGTCCGGGTGGTGGTGAAAAATCCCGGCGACATCTTGAAAAAGCAGATGTATGTCCACGTCCTGATCCATTCCAATCATCAGACGACCGGATTGCTCGCGCCGGTCTCGTCGGTTTTGCGTGACCAGGAAAATTTGCCCTTTGATTATGTGGCCCGAACCGATGGCACCTTCGAGCGTCGCCGCGTGACGTTGGGTTATCGGGTGGACGATCAATATGAAATCACCTCGGGCCTGGTGGCCGGCGACCAGGTGGTGCTCGATGGCGGACTCTTTGTTCAATTCTTACAAAACCAGTGAACGAAAACGAATTACCCCCACCCAGTGGACCGCCCAGGACGGCTTCGGTCGTCAACCGGATCGTCGCTTCATCCCTTCGGCAACGCTTCCTCGTTGTCCTGTTGACACTGCTGCTGGCGGGCGCGGGCGGCTGGTCGCTCAATCGTTTGCCGGTTGAGGCCTATCCTGATCTTTCCCCGCCGATGGTCGAGATCATCACCCAATGGCCGGGCCAGGCCGCCGAAGAAGTCGAACGGCTTATCACCGTGCCGGTGGAGATCGAGATGACCGGTATTCCGCACATGACCGTCGTTCGTTCCATTTCACTTTATGGTTTGTCCGATGTCATCCTCACGTTCCGCGATGGCACCGATAACTATTTCGCGCGGCAACAAGCCTACCAGCGCATTGCCGATCTTTCCCTGCCCAGCGGAGTTGTCCCCTCGATTTCACCGCTCTTTTCGCCCTCCGGTTTGATTTACCGTTACGTTCTGCAAAGCCCGGATCGTTCCTCCATGGAACTCAAGACCATTGAGGATTGGGTCGTGGAACGCCAATACAAATCGGTGCCCGGTGTCGCCGATGATTCCGGCCTTGGCGGCGAAACCATGCAATACCAAGTATTGTTGGACCCGACCAAACTGGCCAACTTCGGCCTGTCGGTCACGGCGGTCCAAAACTCGCTCGGGGCTAATAACGGCAACGCTGGCGGCGGCTTTTATTCCCAGGGCGGCGAATTTTATTACGTGCGCGGCCTTGGCCGACTTGGTACACCCGAAGATATCGGCAACGTCGTTCTCGCCGTCCACAATGGCGTTCCGGTCCTTGTCAAAGATGTTGGTCGTGTCGTTATTGGTGCCGCGCCGCGTTTGGGTCAATTCGGCTATCAAGATCAAGACGATGCGGTGGAAGGCGTCATCCTCATGCGCACCGGCGAAAAAACCCAGAATGTCCTGAAACTGGTCGAGGAAAAAACCAAGGAGCTTAACAACAGAATTTTGCCCAAAGACGTCAAGGTTGTTCCTTTCTATGATCGCAGCGATCTGATCTCCCTAACCACCTCGACCGTCAAAGACAACCTCTTGCGCGGAATGGTGCTGGTCGTGATTGTCCTTATTATTTTCCTGTACGATCTTCGAGCCGGTTTGATCGTCGCCACCGCCATCCCTCTGGCCCTGTTATTCGCTTTTATTTGTCTTAATGTTCAAAACGTCTCCGCTAATTTGCTTTCCATTGGCGCGATAGATTTTGGCATTCTCGTGGACGGTGCGGTCGTCATGGTAGAAAATATCTTCCGCCAGATCGCCGAACGCCAGGGAAAACCCTATAACCTCAAAGAAGTCATCGTCGAGGCCGCCGCCGAAGTGGATCGCCCGATTCTATATGCCGTCGCCGTCATCATCGCCGGTTTCCTCCCGATTTACGTCCTGTCTGGCCCCTCCGGCAAACTGTTCACCCCCATGGCCGACACCATGATTTTTGCCCTCATCGGTTCACTGGCCGTGACACTGATTTGCCTGCCTGTGCTTTGTTTCTGGGTCTTTCGCAAAGGAGTTCGCGAACGTCGCAACCCAGGCTTCGAAGCGGTAAAAAAAGCTTACACCGTTGGCTTGGATGTTTGTCTCGCGCATCCCTGGTGGACCACCATCCTTTCGGTCGTGATTCTCGGCGGTTCACTGTTATTGATTCCGATCATCGGCGCAGAATTCATGCCGCGATTGGATGAGGGCGCGCTGTGGGTGCGTGCCACCATGCCTTACACCATCTCCCTTGAAGAATCCAAAAAAGTGGTGCCTGAAATCCGCAAAATTCTCCGTTCCTTCCCCGAAGTCACCACGGTTACTTCCGAGCACGGCCGTCCGGACGATGGCACCGATGCCACCGGATTTTTCAATGCCGAATTTTACGTCGGCCTCAAGCCCTACCCGGATTGGAAAGGCCCTTATCACTCCAAGCCCCAATTGATCGAGGAAGTGAACAAAAAACTGTCCGTTTTCCCCGGCATCATCTTCAACTACACTCAGCCGGCCGAGGACGCCGTGGATGAGGCCGAGACCGGGCTGAAAAGTTCCCTCGCCGTCAAAGTTTTCGGGACCGACCTCCATATCCTCGAAGACAAAGGCAAAGCTATCAAACGCATCATCGAGAAGGTGCGCGGCATAAAAAATGTCACCCTTGTGCAGGAGTTGGGCCAGCCGAGCCTTGGGATAAATATCAATCGCGCCAAAATCGCCCGCTACGGTCTAAACGTCGCCGATATCAACGGCCTCATCCAAGCCGCCGTCGGCGGTGCCGCAGCCACCCAGGTGGTGCAGGGTGAAAAGCAATTCGATCTGGTCGTGCGTCTCGAAGAAAAATACCGCAGCACCCCCGAGACCATTGGCAACATCCTCGTCACCACTCCTGACGGCCAGCAGATCCCGCTCAAAGAATTTGCCGAACTTAAGACCGAGAATGGTGCTTCGTTCATCTATCGCGAAAATAATTCCCGTTATATAGGCGTCCAATTTTCCGTCGAAGGTCGCGACCTGGCCGGCGCGGTCAACGATGCCCAGGCCCAGGTCCAGTCCCAGATCAAGCTCCCCGAAGGCTATCAACTTGACTGGGGCGGCGAATACACCGAATACACCTCCTCCCGCTCGCAGCTTCGCCTCATCCTGCCGTTGACGCTTTTCCTTATTTTTCTTCTTCTCTTCGCGCTCTACAGCAATTTGAAATTTCCCATCATCACCGTCCTCGGTGTTTTGCTCTCCGCGCCGGTCGGCGGCATCGTCGCCTTGTGGTTGACAAATACCCCGTTCTCCGTCTCCTCCGGCATCGGGTTCCTCGCCTTGTTCGGGGTATCCGTGCAAACCGCCGTCGTTTATATCTCTTGCGTCAACGAACTCCGGCGCGATGGAGGAGACATCAAGCGATCCATCCGCGAGGCGGCCCTCCTGCGGCTCCGTCCCATCATGATGACCGCCCTGGTGGCGGCTATCGGCTTGTTGCCTGCCGCCATGGCCACCGGGGTCGGCACCGACTCGCAAAGGCCTTTTGCCCTCGTCATCGTCAGTGGTCTTTTCACCCGGCTTCTGATCAGCGTCTTCCTCATGCCCGCCCTCTACGCCCTCGTCGCCCGTCCGGGCGATCGCCTTGAAGTCTGATTTCAGTCCACAGCACAACTTGCGGCTTTGAGTGGAAGTGTCCTAATTTCCCAATCCCAAAGGGATTGCATCATTCAGCCCAGCGGTTGCGCGCTTCGCGCTACCCTGGGTATCGTCCATCCAAATTCATCTACCCCAACGGGGTTGTGTCAAATTAGGACATTACCGCCTACTTGACTTCAAGTTCGTAAGCGAGGGGGACTTTTTCGAGAGTGGCGTGGAGTGTGCCGGTGGTGCTGCCCTGGATTCGTTTGCCGCGCAAAAGGTCAATGGAAATCTGGATGGTGAAGTTGGCCCCAACCCATTCATGGAGGAGGGAATCATAGGTTTGGGTGCCGGAGAATTGGTAGTTGATGTTGGTGTGGACGGGGCCGCTCACGGGATGGAATTCGACGTTGGTCAAGGAGCCGGAGATGTTAACGGTGGTCAAATGAGCTTCGGAATTTTTCATCTTTTGGTAGGTCAAGGAGCCTTGGACGTTGCCGCCGTTGCCCATGGGCAGGGTTTGGCGGCAGGTCCAAGTTTCACGTTGAGGATAAAAGGAAGGATGAAAATTGCGGATGCTGTCGAGCAAACCACTGTCCAATGTTTTTTTGGCGCCGGAGCGGCCGAGGAGGACGACATTAGTTTCGACATCGTTTTGATCCAGCTTGAAGCGGGCCAGGGGAGTGCCGTAAGTGTCCTGCATGATTTCTTTGGTGGTCGGGTCCGCTTTATCCAGGCTCATATCAATATACTTGTCACGTTCCCCGCTGTAATAACGGTCATGAGTGACGACCATTTTCTGGATGCCGGTGGGGGTGGTATTGATGAATTTCAGGCCGTCGAGCAGGATTTCGACCTCTCGCCCGTCGCGGACCCGGCGATAGACGTAAGTGATGCTGTTATCAATCTGGACATTTTTGCCGTCATAGACGGTGGAGACGTCAGCCTTGATGTTGGCGATAAATTTATTGGTGTCGGCCGCGCACGTTTTAGCAACGGGCACAATAGTAAACAACAATGCGAGGAGCGCGGGAAGACATGGCAAATGGATCCGCATGATGACAACTAATCACTTACTCAGCGTTTTGGCAAATTTTTCGATCCGCTCCAATCCCTTTTTCAAGTTCTCCATGCTGGTAGCGTAACTGATGCGCATGTATTCATCGGCCCCAAAGGCGACGCCAGGGACAGCAGCAACTTTTTCCTGCTCCAGAAGTTTGGCGCAGAAATCCATGGATTTCAGGCCGAGCTTGGAAATATTCGGAAATAAATAAAACGCGCCCTTGGCGTTGACGCAAGAGATGCCGGGGATGCTGTTAAGTTTTTCCCAGGCGTAAGCGCGGCGTTTGGCGTATTCCGCCAGCCAGCCTTTAAGGTGATCCTGCGGGCCGTTGAGCGCAGCCACGCCGCCTTTTTGAGCAAAGGAAGTCGCATTGCTTGTGCTGTGGCTTTGGATGGCGTCGATCGCCTTGGCAATGGGCTCCGGCGCGGCCGTGATGCCGATGCGCCAACCGGTCATCGAATACGCCTTGGCCAAACCGTGAACAATGATTGTGTGCTCGTAATGTTTCGGCGAAAAACTGGCCACGCTGACGTGTTCTGCACCGTCATAGACGAGTTTTTCGTAGATTTCATCGCTCATGATGAGGACGCCCTTTTCCACGCAAATATCGCCAAGGGCTTTGATTTCCTCGCGGGTATAGAGCGAACCGGTCGGGTTGCTCGGAGAGTTAAGAATGAATAAACGCGTGCGCGGAGTGATGGCAGCGCGAAGTTGTTCGGGCGTGACCTTAAATTCGGTCTTGTCGCTGGTCTGAAGGATGACGGGCTTGGCTTCGGCCAGGGTAACCATTTCCGGGTAACTGAGCCAATATGGCGCAGGAATGATGACTTCGTCACCGGCTTCGCAAGTGGCCTGGATGACATTGCAGCAGGAGTGTTTGCCCCCGCAGGAAATGATGATCTGAGACGGCTTATAGGTCAGGCCGTTGTCGCGTTTGAACTTGTCAGAGGCTGCTTGACGAAGCTCCGGTATGCCGCTGCTGGGCGTATATTTGGTAAACCCCTCATTGATCGCCTTGATCGCGGCATCTTTGATGTGCTGGGGCGTATCGAAATCAGGTTCGCCGACGCCGAAGCCGACGACGTCAATGCCATCAGCCTTCATCTGTTTGGCCTTGGAATCAATGGCCAGAGTAATGGATGGCGTCAGGGACGCGGCGCGTTTTGAAATTTTATAGTTCATATTCGAGCGTGAGAGAGATAACGCGGAGAGGCGGCGAGGGCAAGACGGAAGTGGAGCAGGGCAAACGCATCTGAATTTTTTCCGTGCGTGATCGCTCTTTGTCCCGGAGGGACTGATGAAAATAGCCCGGCATTTCAATGCCGGGTCTGGATGACAAACCATCCTAAGTCCCGAAGGGACGGCTGAGTTTTCCCTGGAAAAATGATCTGCCATCCTCCCTGAAATTTAGATGCATCTGCTCTGGGAAGTAGAGCAGAGGGACAGGCTTCACTCCCTGTTCTTTGAATCTATTATAATGGTCACGGGGCCGTCGTTGAGCAGGGAGACTTTCATGTCGGCCCCGAATTCCCCGGTTTGGATCGATTTGCCAAAATCGGCGGTCAGGCGGGTGACGAATTGTTCGTAGAGCGGAATGGCCACCTCTGGGCGGGCGGAACGGATATAGGAGGGGCGATTCCCTTTTTTAGTGCTGGCGAAGAGGGTGAATTGGCTGATAAGCAAAATGTCCCCGCCGACTTCCTGCACGGAACGGTTCATCAGCCCGGCTTCATCGTTGAAAATCCGCAGTCGCACGATTTTTCCGCTGAGCCATTCGATGTCTTCGTCGGCGTCGGTTTCTTCGATCGCGAGAAGGACAAGCAAGCCGTGTTGAATGGCTCCTTTGACGGAGCCGGTGATGACGACTTTGGCTTCGGTGACACGTTGGATGACGGCGCGCATGGAGTGGTTTTACACGGTCGAGGGGATGACGGGAAGTCTGGTGTTGGCATTAGCTGCGTTCTCACGAACGCAGCCACGGGTGTCTGGGCGAAGCCAAAAGATTGCCAATTGTCGCCGGGTCGGCCACATTAGGCGCGATGAGTAAAATATTTTATGTGACTACGGCGATTGATTACGTCAATGGCCAGCCGCATTTGGGTCATGCTTATGAAAAGGTGATCACCGATGTCATTGCCCGGGCGCGGCGCAGTCTCGGTGAGGAAGTTTTTTTTCTGACGGGTCTCGATGAACACGGCCAGAAAGTCCAGCAGGCGGCGCAGGCGGAAGGCCGTGATCCGCAGGCTTATTGCGATGGCTTGGCGGAAAGCTGGCAGGCGCTGGCGTTGAAACTGGGGCTGACGAACAGTGATTTTGTGCGGACGACGGAACCGCGCCACAAGCAAGTGGTGCAGGCGCTTTTGTCCAAGATGCACGCGGAGGGGCATTTTTATAAGGCCGTCTATAAAGGTTTTTATTCACTCACAGCGGAATCGTTTTTGACGGAGAAGGACCGGTTGCCAGATGGATCGTTTGATGCTTCGTGGGGCAAGGTGATTGAACTGGAGGAGGAGAATTATTATTTCAAACTCAAGGATCATCAACAGTGGTTGATTGATTATTTGGAGGCGAATCCGGATTTTGTTGCGCCCACTTCGCGTCGCAATGAAATCCTTGGGTTTCTGAAGAACAACGAACTGGAGGATCTTTGCATCACCCGTCCGTCCTCGCGGTTGAACTGGGGGATTCCGATTCCATTCGATCCGGCGTTCGTTACTTATGTGTGGTTTGATGCGCTTGTCAACTACATCAGCGTGCCAGCGGCGCACGGTGATCCGGGGGTCAATGCGGTTCTGGGCAAGACCACCAACGGACCCACTTTATGGCCGGCCGATATTCATGTCATCGGCAAAGACATTTTAAAATTCCACGCGGTTTATTGGCCGATCATGCTGAAAAAGATGGGCCTGCCATTGCCAAAACAAATCCTGACTCACGGCTGGTGGCAGAAGGACGGGCAAAAGATGAGCAAGACCACGGGCAACGTGGTGGACCCCATTGCTGTGATTGACGAAAACGGACTGGATGCGTTTCGTTATTATGTCGTGCGGGAACTGGACATCGGACCGGATGGCAATTGGACGGATGCCGGGTTCAAGACGCGTTACGATTCCGAATTGGCCAGCGGCCTCGGCAATCTGCTCAACCGCTCCCTGACCATGTTGAAGAAGTATCGCAACGGCATCGTGCCGCGCGCGAACAATCAACTGACGGCGGATATTTCCCTATGCCGCGAAAAAGTCATCGAGAGCTATCGCAAAAATCAATTGCAGGACGCGTTGAACCACATCACCGAACTGCGGTGGAAGGCGGATCAATTCATCGAAAAGACCAGTCCGTTCAAAATGGCGAAGGACCCGGCGAAGGCGGCGGAATTGGATTCCGTGTTGTATTCACTGGTGGAAACGTGCCGAGCGATCAGTGTTTTCCTCTGGCCGATCATTCCAAACGCGGCAGAGAAGATGCAGGCGCAACTCGGTGTGAAGCTGGTCACTAGCCTGATAGCCCCGCTCGAACCGTTGGCCGACGGGCATGTGATCGGGGAAGTGTTTGCGCTCTTTCCTCGCAAAGAAGAGCCTAAAAAAACCGGTCCAGCATAGAGGGATCAGCCTGTGGCTGTGGCTGTGTTCGTGAGAAC
>CAIYOY010000337.1 GCA_903927905.1 uncultured Verrucomicrobiales bacterium
ATCCACCTGCTGCGGTTCACAGAACCGCGCTCCGTTTTTATGCGATGACTACTGGCTTTTCACCGTCATTTGTGGGAGTAGTAAACCAATGAGAAAATTTTGGACACAGAGCCTGGTCGCCTTGAGCGCGCTGATTTTGTGGGGTTGCGGCAATAAGCAACCGACCGGCAATCCCGCACCTGGGCAAGCAGCGGCGCCGACGGAACAAATTCTTCAATTCGGCAACGGGACGGAGCCGCAGGACCTTGATCCGCAAGTGGTCACCGGCGTGCCGGAGTTTCATATCGTCAGCGGGTTGTTGGAAGGATTGGTTGGGCAGGACCCGGAAGATTTGCATCCGGTGCCGACGGCAGCGGCGGAAAAATGGGATGTCTCCGACGATCATCTGACTTACACGTTTCACTTGCGGCCCAACGCCAAATGGTCGAATGGCGATCCGGTGACCGCGATGGATTTTGTGAAATCGTATCAGCGGATGTTAACGGCCAGCCTGGCTTCGGAATATTCCTACATGCTGTTCGTGGTGAAAGGGGCGCAGGAATATAATGCCGGCACCTTGAAAGATTTTGCGGAGACGGGATTCAAGGCGGTGGATGATCACACTTTGCAAGTTCAACTGAAGGCCCCCACCCCGTATTTTCTTTCTCTCCTGGCGCATCATTCGTGGTATCCGGTTCACATCCCCACGGTGGAAAAATACGGCAAGCTTTATGAGCGCGGCAATACGTGGACATTGCCTGGCCGGTTCGTCGGCAACGGACCTTTCATGCTGGCGGAGTGGAAACAGAACCAGATTGTGGTGTTGAAAAAAAGCCCGACTTACTGGGACGCGGCGACGGTAAAATTGCAGGAAATTCATTTTCACCCAATTGACAATGAGGACACGGAAGAGCGGGCCTATCGCACCGGGCAGCTAGACCTGACGGAAACCGTGCCGGGCAGCAAGGTCGAGGTTTATCGCAAGGAACATCCGGAAGCGTTGCGCATAGTAGATTATTTCGGCACTTATTATTACCGGGTGAATGTGACGCGGACCCCGGGTAATAACAAAAAATTGCGGCAAGCGCTCGCGCATTGCATTGACCGGCAGGCGATCATTGACCGCATCACCCGCGCGGGCCAGAAACCGGCTTACAGTTTATGTCCGCCGATTGCCGGAGTTTATACGAACGAATTGTTGTTCAGTTATGATCCGGACAAGGGGCGCAAACTTCTGGCCGAGGCCGGATATCCTGGTGGCAAGGGTTGCCCGCCGGTGGAGATTTTGTTCAATACCTCGGATACCCACAAGTTGATCGCTGAAGCCATCCAACAAATGTGGAAAAAGGAACTGAACATAGATGTCCAGTTGCAGAATCAGGAATGGAAAGTCTATATAGATTCACAGCGCCAGCTCAATTATTCGATCGGGCGTTATGCGTGGATCGGCGATTATCTGGACCCGAACAGTTTCATGGACATGATGGTGACCGGTGGCGGCAACAATCAAACGGGATGGTCGAATGCGGATTATGACCGGATGATCCATGAGGCCAGTGTGGAGAGTGATCCGGTCAAACGCATGAACACCTTCCACGAAGCGGAAAAATTGTTGATGGAGGAAATGCCGGTGATTCCTATTTATTTTTACACGAGAAACCATCTGATCAATCCACGCGTGAAGGGGATGCATCCAAACATCCTCGACATCCATCCTTGGAAACACGTTTATCTCGAGTAACTTGGCGCCATGTTCAGCTACATCGCGAAACGACTACTGCAATCGATTCCGGTGCTGTTTATCATCGCCACGCTGACCTTTTTCATGGTGCGGCTGGCTCCCGGGAAACCGTTCGACGGGGAGCGCAACATGAGCCCGGAGGTCCGCAAACAGCTCATGGCCTACTACGGATTCGACAAGCCCCTATGGGAACAATACGTCATTCACATGAAGCAACTGCTGAAAGGTGATTTCGGCATGTCGCAAAAATACACCAACCGGCGGGTGAACGATGTGATCAAGGAAACATTTCCGGTTTCGTGCAAGATAGGGTTGCTGGCGTTGGCCTTTGCCATGGTGTTTGGATTGATCGCCGGGATCATCGCGTCGCTCCGTCCCAACAGCATGAGCGATTATGTGCCGATGTCGCTGGCCATGGCGGGGATTTGTCTGCCGACGTTTGTGCTGGGGCCGTTGCTGGTGCTGGTTTTTGCGATCAAACTTCATTGGTTCAATAGTTCCGGTTGGTTTGTGCCGGGCGATTGTGTTTTGCCGGCGATGACACTCGGTGGGTTTTATGCGGCCTATATCGCACGGCTTTCGCGCGGCGGGATGTTGGAGATTCTTGGGCAAGATTTTATCCGGACGGCCCGGGCCAAGGGCGCTTCACCGAAACGGGTTATTTTCAAACATGCTTGCAAGGGCGGATTGCTGCCGATTGTCTCGTTTCTCGGGCCGACGATCGCCGGGTTGTTGACTGGTTCGTTCGTCGTGGAAAAGATTTTCCAATTGCCCGGCATCGGCCAGTTTTTTGTGACCTCGGCCACGAATCGCGACTGTTCAATGACGGAGGGATTGGTGATTTTTTTCGCGGTACTGATCATCGGGCTGAACTTGCTGGCGGACGTCATCCTCGTATTGTTGAACCCCAAACTGCGATTTGAATAATGCCTGCTGTTCCTGAACTTGAAGCCGCCATTGAAGTTGCCCAAAAGGACATCGAGGCCGGGACTTCGTTGTGGCGCGATGCCTTTCATCGGCTGGCCAAGAACAAGCTGGCGATGGCAGGCGCGGTTTTTCTGGCGCTACTTTTTCTGGCCTGCTTTGTCCTGCCCTTCTGCGGGATTCAATCCTATGAAACGACCGACATGTCGCTAGGGCCGACGCTGCCGAGCGCGAAACATTGGTTTGGGACGGATGTGTTAGGGCGCGATCTTTTTTCGCGCGTGCTGTTTGGCGGACGGATTTCTTTGTCCGTTGGCATTGCCGCCACGGTGGTTTCACTGATCATCGGGGTGCTCTACGGGGCGATTTCCGGGTACTTCGGCGGCAAGCTGGACATGGTGATGATGCGTATTGTTGACATCTTGTATGCCCTGCCCTACACGATTTTCGTCATCCTGCTGATGGTGCTTTTCAACCGGAGCATATTGCTGCTTTTCCTCGTAATCGGCGCGGTAGAATGGTTGAACATGGCGCGCATCGTGCGCGGGCAAGTCATGGCCTTGCGGAAGCAAGAATTCATCGAGGCGGCGGTCGCGCTGGGTTTGAGAAAACGGCGCATCATCCTTCGGCATATGATCCCGAACACGCTGGGCATCGTGGTGGTTTATGCCACGCTGACGGTGCCGGGAATCATGTTGCTCGAGGCCTTCCTGAGTTTTCTCGGATTCGGTGTGCAGCCGCCGATGAGTTCGTGGGGAACGTTGATTGATGAAGGGGCCAAGCGGATGGAGGAATATCCGTGGCTGCTGCTTTTTCCGGCGCTGTTTTTTTCGGCAACGCTGTTCTCGTTAAATTTTCTGGGAGATGGTTTGCGTGACGCGCTCGACGTTCGTGCTTCAAAAGATTGATATGCCACTGCTCAACGTCACCAATCTTAAAACTTATTTTCACACGCGCAACGGTGTCGTCCGCGCGGTGGACGGGGTGTCGTTTACGGTGGAACGTGGTGAGACGTTGGGAATCGTTGGCGAGTCAGGGTCGGGGAAGTCGGTGACCTGTTATTCGATGATGGGACTGATTCCACAGCCGCCGGGACGGATCGAAGGTGGCGCAGCAATTTTTGACGGGACGGATTTGTTGTCGTGCACAAAAAAACAGTTGAACCAAATTCGAGGGAAGCGTGTCTCCATGATTTTCCAGGATCCGATGACTTCGCTCAATCCTTTCCTGCGGGTTGAGGACCAGTTGATCGAACCGCTTTTGATTCATGAAAATATTTCCAAGGCCGAGGCGAAAAAGCGCGGTTTGCAGATGTTGGAAGCGGTCGGGATTCAGGACGCGGCCAATCGCATCAGGATGTATCCGCATGAATTTTCCGGGGGGATGCGCCAGCGCGTGATGATCGCCATGGCACTTATCACCAAGCCGGATCTGTTGATCGCAGATGAACCGACGACGGCGCTGGATGTGACGGTGCAGGCGCAAATCCTTGAGTTGATGAAGAAAATGCAGAAGGAGCTGGGGATGGCGGTGATCATGATCAGTCATGATTTGGGAATTGTCTCGGGATTTTGCGATCGGGTGATGGTGATGTATGCGGGGCGCGAAATGGAGAGCGCCAAAACTGCTGCGCTTTTCTACCAGACCAGTCATCCCTAGACCAAGGCCCTGCAAAAATCCATTCCCGCGCTGCAACCCAAGGGTGTCGAGCTTTTCACCATTCCAGGTTCGCCGCCGGATGTCAGTCGTCCCCTGCCCGGCTGTCCATTTGCCTCGCGTTGCGGCTACGCGGTGGATTATTGCACCACGGAAACTGTGCAATCACGTGAGATCGAAAGGATCTCCTCTCCCCAACCCTCTCCTCCCTCGGAGGGAGGAGAGGGAGAAGAAACAGCTACCGCCCGCCATCGCACCTCCTGTCTGCGCGTGCAAAAGGAGAAATTGAAATTGTGAGCGAGACCATTCTCCAGATCGAAAATCTCAAAACCCACTTTCCGGTGGAACGAGGTTTCATTTTCAAACGTCACATCGGTGATGTTAAGGCCGTGGACGGCGTTTCGCTATCCTTGCAAAAAGGAGAAATCCTCGGGCTGGTCGGAGAATCCGGCTGCGGCAAATCCACCTTGGGCCGGACCATTTTGCAATTGATCCGCCCCACTGACGGCACGGTCATCATGGAAGGACGGCATTTGAATCAATTGTCCAGTGGCGACTTGCGCGAGGCTCGTTCGTCATTTCAGATGATTTTTCAGGACCCTTATGCGTCGCTTAATCCGCGCATGACGGTCTATGACGCTTTGGCCGAAGCCATTCAGGCCCATCGCAAAATTCCCGCCGCTGAACTTCCGGCCCTGGTTGGCGCGCTCCTGGAAAAGGTCGGCCTCGCCGCCCGTTTCCAAAGAAAATATCCGCATGAGTTTTCCGGTGGCCAGCGCCAGCGCATCGCCATCGCCCGCGCCTTGGCCGTTGAACCCAAACTGATCATCGCCGACGAACCGGTTTCCGCGCTGGACGTTTCCATCCAGGCGCAAATCATCAACCTGCTGGCCAAGCTTTCACGGGAAATGGGTTTGACCCTAATCTTCATTTCCCATGATCTGTCTGTTGTCAAACACATCTCAGACCGGATTGCCGTGATGTATCTGGGCAAGATCGTGGAGCTGGGGCCCGCCGCGCAGGTCATTGAAAAGCCGTTGCATCCCTACACCAAAGCGCTCATCAGCGCCGTGCCCATTCCCGACCCGCGCCGCGAAGCCACGCGGGAACGCGTCCTGTTGCCGGGCGATCCTCCGTCGCCGATGAACCCGCCATCCGGTTGTCCCTTCCATCCTCGTTGCCTCTACGCCATTCCAGAATGTTCCAAAATTGTACCGAAATTAGAATCATTCAACGCGCCGAATCATGAGGCTTCCTGCATCCGCTTGAAGGATATCAACCCTTCCTAAACTCATTCGCTCATCCGTCCATTTCCCAGAGTAGAGACAACTTTATTTTAGGGAACAAGATTGGGTGCTCTTCGAGTAAGAGACTCAGCCGTCCCTTCGGGACTTTGGTCTTTTGTCGCCAAAACCCGGCATTAAAATGCCGGGCTATTTTCAAAAGTCCCTCCGGGACAGGGATGAAAGATGCCACATGGAAAATTTAGGTGCGTCTGCCCCGGTCCATTTCTCTTGACGGATTTTGGGGAAGGGTTCAGCGTGCCAGAGTCATGAAAAAAGCATTAGTACCGGTATTCTGTACGTTACTGGCGTCCACTTCCTTTCTATTGGCAGAAAAACTGCCCAGTTACGAAATTAAACTTCCCGGCCAACCTTTTGGCGTCGTCACCTCCCAGGATCAAGAATGGATCTTTGTGTCTCTTTTCGACGAAAAACGCGGTCCGGGAATTTCCGTGTTGCGGAATAAGGACGGGCGCCTCGAAATGGTGCGGACTGTTCCGACGCTGCGCATTCCTTCGGGCATCGTGCTGACCCATCAGGGTGACATGCTGATCGCCGCCGCGCAGGAACTGGTCATTTTCCTCGACACGGAACGTTTGAAAAAGGGCGAGAGTGAACCGAGTTTCCAATGGGTCAGCGACGGTCGAAAAGCCGGCAGTGTGTACGTCAATGTCACGGCGGATGATAAAACTCTTTTTGTCAGCGATGAATTACAGCAGATGATCACCGTGATGGATCTGGACCACATCCGCTCGCTCGGCCGGGATTCGGTCGCCAATAAAAAGAATTTCGCCGCGCCGGAGGGGGCGAGAAAGGCCATCGTCGGCAGAATTCCCGTGGGCCTCTCGCCCGTCGCCCTTGCCTTTTCCAAGGATGGGCGTTGGTTGTTCAGCACCAGCCAGATTGCTTCGCCGGATTGGGGCTGGCCGCGGATATTGGAACCCGAAGACAAAAATCTCGGGCCGGAGAAAGTTTCAGAAGGCGCCATTGTGGTCATTGATGTGACCAAGGCCAAAACTGATCCCAAGGGATCCGTGGTCGCCAAAGTCCCCGCCGGTGGAAGCCCGGTGCGTCTGGCTCTTTCCCCTGATGGTAATCGTTTGTTCGTCGCGGCGCGCAACAATGACGTTGTGCTGGTTTTCGACACGGCGCAACTGATCAAGGATGCAGCCCACGTCAAACCAACCGTCATTCCGGTTGCGGCCGATCCCGTTCCGATCATCGTCACGGCCAGTGGAAAACTGGCGGTCGTCGGCAACTCCTATCGTTATGGCAACGATCCGGCAAACCTTTCGTTCCTGACGCTCCTGGATACCACGCGCATCGGCACCACCAACAATCCGATTCTCGGTAAAATAACGTGCGGCGCGTTCCCGCGCGAATTTCATCTGAGCGCCGACGGGAAGACCCTGTATTTGACGAATTACCGTTCCCGCACGCTGCAAATCATGGACGCCGATCGTCTGACGGAACTGGCGCAAAAGTAATTTTCTGACGCAGTGCGGACATTCCTGTCCGCAGCAATGTGAGAACAGCAAAGCGCGTGGAATAAATGGTGGTTTTCGGGTTAGGTTCGACGTTTTTTCAGCCAGTCACGCCCCTGCGGACAGGAATGTCCGCACTCCGATAAAAGCTCGTAAATCGTAAATCGTAAATCGTATATTCCCTCCATGAACGTTTTCGTCACCGGCGGTGCCGGCTACATCGGGTCCGTGTGCGTCGAGGAACTCCTCAACGCCGGACACGAAGTCACCGTTTTCGACAACCTTTCCGAAGGCCATCGTGCCGCCGTGGATCCCCGCGCCGTTTTCATCCAGGCGAACTTGAGCGACGCTCAAAACATTTCCAAAGCCATTCGCGACGCGCAACCCGAAGCCATCATCCACTTCGCCGCGCATGCGCTGGTCGGCGAATCCATGACCAATCCCGGCAAATACTTCCGCAACAACGTCGCCAACGGCATCAATCTCCTCGATGCCGCCATCGAATTCGGCGTGAAAAAATTCGTCTTCAGTTCCACCTGCGCCACTTACGGCACGCCCGACCGCATGCCGATGGACGAATCCTTGCCGCAACGCCCCGTCAATCCCTATGGCGAATCAAAGCTCATGTTCGAGAAGATTCTCCAATGGTATCATCAAATTCACGGGTTGGAATTTGTCGCCTTCCGGTACTTCAACGCCGCCGGGGCCAGTAAACAGTATGGTGAACATCATCGCATCGAAACCCATCTCATCCCCAATATCCTGAAAGTGGCGCTCGGCCAATCTTCGCACTGCGAAATCTTCGGCACCGATTACCCAACGCCCGACGGCACCTGTGTGCGTGATTACATTCACATCGCGGACCTCGCGCAGGCGCACATCCTCGCGCTGAAACCGGGCCGTGGAGGTTTCTATAATTTAGGAAATGGCGACGGCTATTCCGTCCGGCAAGTCATCCAGACCTGCGAAGCCGTCACCGGCCAGAAAATCACCGCATTGGAAAAGCCGCGCCGTCCGGGCGACCCACCGAAGCTCGTGGCCTCGGCGGAGAAAGCGATTCGTGAACTGGGCTGGAAACCAAACTTCCCCAAACTCGAACAAATCGTCTCCGCCGCGTGGGAATGGCATAAGGCGCATCCGAAGGGGTATGGGGGTTAATTGACTTTGGAAATCATCCGCAAGCAAGTAGCCATCACTAATCATCTCTGACGAGCATTCGGACCCATGCTAGTCCGAATACTACAAAAGTTACAAGATCCATCCCAATAAAGAACGGACGTTCCTTGTAGCTGGCAAATGCAAAACTAGCAAAAGGTGCTAAATGAGCAATGATGGCACATATTTTTCGGGTCTTACGCTTTGATGATGCAGCGGCGATTACTCCGAAAAGAAAATATGAAGAATATGGCAAGATGAGACCTGCTGGAGACGATGCATC
>CAIYOY010000338.1 GCA_903927905.1 uncultured Verrucomicrobiales bacterium
ATCGGTCATACGGTGTTGAATAATGTGAAGAAGATGAAGCGGATCAAGACCCCGACCCTGGCCGCGTTGAACAAGGTGCCCATGATGCCCTTGCAGGAAACCACCCCGGAAAAAGTGGCCGAGGCCCGCGCTAATTTTGATTTGATTGACAAGGATAAATTAAGCCTGGAGACCAAAGCGGAAACGATCAAGGCCCTGGATTTGAATTCGCGCGGTAAAACCTGGCCGATGGAGGTGCAGGTCTATCGCCTGGATGGGGAAACCGCGATCGTGGCTTTGCCGGCGGAAATTTTTGTGGAGTTCGGGTTGACGATCAAAAGGAAGTCTCCGTTCAAGACCACTTTGGTGATGGCGCTGAACAACGACCGGCCTTGTTATGTGCCGACGCTGAAAGCATTTCAGGAGGGTAGTTATGAAGTGACCAACACGCGGTTGAAAGCCGGGACCGGCGAAAAACTGGTGGAGATCGCGGTGGAGTTGCTGAAGGAATTGCAGCCCGGGACGGAGATGAGCGATGAAAATGATGCGGTGGGACAATAAGTGGGCCGCTTGAATTTTAAACAAGGTAACTCCCTTGTGAAATTCATTTATCCTTTTATTTCCAACATCCTCTGCTAAATTTTCCTCCGCGTTATGATGCTGGTCATAGACAATTACGATTCGTTCACTTACAACCTCGTCCAATATTTGGGCGAGATGAAGGTGGATTTGCAGGTGCGCCGCAATGATCAGATTTCCCTCGATCAAATCGCCGAATTGAAGCCGGAGCGGATTCTCGTTTCGCCCGGACCGTGTTCGCCGAAGGAATCCGGCCTTTCCAACGACATCATCCGCACGTTCAGCAAACAGGTGCCGGTTCTCGGAGTTTGCCTGGGGCATCAGTGCATCGGTTATACTTTTGGCGCGGAGGTGGTGGTGAATTATCGGATGATGCACGGAAAGACATCGCCGATTAAGCATAACGGCAAGGACCTTTTCAAAGAGATGCCCAATCCTTTCGCCGCCACCCGGTATCATTCGTTGGTCATAAAACGCGATACCATCCCCGATTGCCTGGAAATCACGGCGGAAACGGAAGAAGGCGAAATCATGGGGGTTAAGCATAAGTCCTTGCCTATCTGGGGGGTGCAATTCCATCCGGAGAGTATTTTGACCGAAAGCGGGCGGATGATTTTGAAGAATTTCCTCACCTTGGGTTGATTTGAAATAAATCTTGTTATTCTGCCGGACACTGGTAATTTGACCGGCCTTTGTTTTATGAGAGCTGATATTCATCCTAAATATATGGACGCGGAGATTCGTTGCGCTTGCGGCAACATCATCAAGACCCGCTCCACCAAACCGTCGGTCATCGTCGGTATTTGCAACGTTTGCCATCCGTTTTATACCGGGACGCAGAAATTCGTGGATACTGCCGGGCGCGTGGACAAGTTCCAACAGCGCATGGCCAAGACCCAAGCCGCCCAAGCGGCCAACGCCGTCAAGAAAAAGAAGAAGTAGCCCCTTTTCGCTCAACCGCCCGCTGGAGATTTACTCTTCTGCGGGCGGTTGCTTTTTTCCCAGTAGGGCCGCGTTGCCGCGCGGCCGTGATTTCTTTCCAATGGGTGACCAAAATTCCAGATAAGAAATCTCGGAGAAAAGCGGATGAAACCCCTTCAGGGTTTAGGCGCTGTGACAGGGCGACCCAGGGTAGCGCGAAACGCGCAACCCTGGGCTGAGTTATGCAACCCCTTTGGGGTTTTCGGAAATGATTTTTAGCAATCAGGTCAAAACATGGATTTGCGTCCTTACATCGAAAAATTCGCGAAACGCCTGGCGGAACTAGAAGCCGCTTTGAGTGATCCGAAGCTTTTTGACAACACCCTCAAGGCGCAGGAGGTCACCAAGGAATATTCCCGGCTCAAGGAATTGGTGGCCGATGGTCATCGCTATCTCAAGGTGCAGGCGGAACTCGCCGAACACCGCGAACTCCTTAAGACCGAGCCGACGGAAAGTGAAATGGCTCAACTGGCCAAGGAAGAAATCGCGCAACTGGAGCCGGAGGAAAAACGGCTGGAGCAACGCGTGATGGCCGGGTTGATTCCGCCCGAAGCGGCTGATTCGCGGAATACGATCATTGAAATCCGCGCTGGGGCCGGGGGATCAGAGTCGGCGCTGTTCTCCGCCGATCTTTATCGCATGTATTGCCGTTACGCCGAACGGCAAGGTTGGAAAAATGAGCCGATGGACAGCAGCCCTTCGGACGTGGGCGGCTTCAAGGAAGTTATTTTCACCATCACCGGGCAGGATGTTTACAAGCGGCTCAAATACGAGAGCGGGGTGCATCGTGTGCAACGCGTTCCCGCAACCGAAGCGCAGGGACGCATCCATACCAGCACCTGCACCGTTGCCGTTCTGCCCGAGGCGCAGGAGGTGGATGTGGAAATTCGACCGGAAGATATTGAGATCAATGTCTGCCGCGCTTCCGGCAAGGGCGGCCAGGGCGTCAACACCACCGATTCCGCCGTGCAAATCATTTACAAGCCGACCGGCATGATGGTGCGTTGCGCGAATGAACGTTCGCAGCAAAAGAACAAGCTCAGCGCCATGGCGGTCTTGCGTTCCCGCCTGCTCGAAATAAAAGTGGCCGAGGAAAATGCGAAATACGCCGCCCATCGTAAAGACCAAGTCGGCACCGGCGAACGCAGCGAGCGCATCCGCACCTATAATTTTCCGCAGAACCGCGTCACCGATCATCGGATTGAACTGACGCTCTATAATTTGCCCGCGTTTATTGACGGCGACATTGATTGCCTGATCGAGCCATTGATGGCGAATGATTTGAAAGAACGCATGGCCGCGCTAAAATTATGAGAACTGTGATTTTGCAAATAGGGCCTGGTAGGGCGCGTCACTCCGTGCGCGCCGGGGCTTGACGAACGCGGAGACGGCGCGCGCGGAGCGACGCGCCCTACCGCCAAAGTTGTCGGGGTTCGCCTGCTCGAAG
>CAIYOY010000339.1 GCA_903927905.1 uncultured Verrucomicrobiales bacterium
GTCTGTGACCCGCAGCAGCTTCGCTAGGCAGATGGTTGTAGAATTTTCAAAGCGTCTTTACAATCTCACGCCGCTGCGGGTCACAGACCCGCGCTCCGATGTCCGCTCGGAAAAAACTCGTCAATCGTAAATCATCCATCGTAAATTCATCCCGATGATTCAACGTTATTCACGCGCGGAAATGCGGGACATTTGGACCGAACAACGCAAACTCGAAATCTGGCTGCAGATCGAACTGCTCGCCTCCGAAGCCCTCGTCGCCGAAGGCATCGTGCCAAAAGCAGATTTCGACCAGATGAAGGCCAAGGCCGCCTTCACCGTCGAGCGCTGCAAGGAACTGGAGAAAACGCTCAACCACGATGTCATCGCCTTCACCACTAACGTGGCCGAAAACATCAACAGCCAGTCCAGCCGCTGGCTGCATTTCGGCCTGACCAGTAGCGACATTGGCGACACCGCCTTTGCCGTGCAAATGGTGCAATCGGCGGACATTCTCATCGCTGATGTCAAAGCGTTGCGCGAAGTGATTGCGAAGAAAGCGAAGGAACATCAGTTCACCCCGATGATCGGTCGGAGCCACGGCATTCATGCCGAACCGACCACATTTGGCTTAAAAATGGCGTTGATGCACGATGAATTTGGCCGCGCCTTGCAACGTTTGGAACGGGCGAAGGAAACGGTGGCCGTTGGAAAACTTTCCGGTGCAGTCGGCACCAGCGCGCATCTCTCTCCGCAAGTCGAAGCCGTCGTCTGCCAAAAACTTGGACTCCGTCCCGCACCGATCGCAACGCAAGTGGTGCAACGCGACCTTCACGCCGAATTTATCAGCGCACTGGCCCTGGTCGGAGCCAGCATCGAACGCTGGGCCACGGAATTTCGCCACCTGCAACGCACCGAAGTTCTCGAGGCGGAAGAATATTTTGCCAAAGGCCAGAAAGGCTCCAGCGCCATGCCGCACAAACGCAACCCCATCACCGGCGAGCGTCTTACCGGCCTGGCCCGTGTCCTGCGCGGCAATGCCGTGGCCGCGTTGGAAAACGTCGCCCTCTGGCACGAGCGCGACATCAGCCACAGCTCTGTCGAGCGCATCATTTTCCCTGATTCCTGCACCCTGCTTGACTATATGCTGGTGACCCTGAAAAAATTGACCGAAGGCTTGATCGTTTATCCCGAGAACATGAAGCGCAATCTGGGCCTGTCGCTCGGCATGTGGAATTCGCAGACCGTTTTGCTGGCCTTGATCCGCAAAGGGTTGACCCGCGAAGAGGCTTACGAATTGGTGCAGCGTAACGCCATGAAAACTTGGCAGGCCAAACACGCGGGGCAGGGGGACGCCGATTTCCTGGCCCAACTCCAAACCGATGCCGACGTCGCCAAACATTTCAAAAAAGGCGAACTGGAAAAACTGTGCTCCCTCGATTTCCATTTCCAAAACGTCGAGGCGAAGTTTAAGCAGATTTTTGGGAAATAAGGGAACCCAATTGAATTTTCCGCAATTGACAAAACCGGTATTTCGCGACACCTTACGCCCCTTGAGTGCCTCGGTAGCTCAGTTGGTTAGAGCAGTTGACTCTTAATCAATTGGTCGAAGGTTCGAATCCTTCCCGGGGCACCATTTTTTATTTCCCATGCTCTCTGCCTGATGAAGCTTTTTTACACCGGCCCATTGGTCAATGCCGAATTGCTCGTGCTGATGCTGGAAAAACACGGCATCATGGCCCGGCAGGAATTTGTCGAGGCGGACCTGCCGGATGATGGCGACCTGAACCGGCTGACCAAAGTGCTGGTGGAGGGAGAGGATTACGATCAGGCGTATAAACTGTTTTACACGGAACGGGAGGATGAACTTTGAGAGAATCTCAGGAACGACCGGCCAAGAATGTTTGCGAGCAATCGTGGTTGGGGTGGATCATCATGGCCGTGGTTTTCGTGGCGGCGATCATTTCGACTTGGCGGAAGTGGCCCGATTTGCTGGTGGATTTTGGGGTCCAGCTTTATGTCCCTTGGGTGCTGGCCAAAGGCTCAGTGCTTTATCGTGATGTGGCTTATCTGACCGGCGGCCCACTGTCACAGTACTATCATGCGCTGCTCTTCAAGTTATTTGGAGTTTCGTTTTTGACCGTGGCCGTTTCCAATCTGGTCGTCGTCGCATTGCTGCTCGGCTTGATCTATCACTGGTTTAAAAAGGTGGCCGATCAGTTGACCGGAATCATGGTCGGTCTGACGGTTCTGCTGGCGTTTGCTTTTGCCCATCGCGGGATGGCGGGGATTTTTAATTACGTCACCCCTTATTCGGAAGAGTGTTTTCATGGGCTGGCCCTGTCGCTTTTGGCGGTTGTTTTGCTGGTCAAATGGTTCAGTCAAGAGAAGTTGTCGCTGGCCGCTGCGGCGGGTTTTATTGGCGGCTTGGTTTTTCTGACCAAGGGAGAAGTGTTTCTGGCGCTGTTCTTGACCATCCTCGGAGCGCTGGTTCTTCATTGGCTGGCCAGGGGGAAACGAGGGTTTGTTTTAAAATCCCTGGTCCTTATGGCCGGGGCGGGGCTGGTTCCGTTGCTTGGTTTCTTTTTTTATTTTTTTCGGGTGGAAAGTTTTTCCGCCAGTTGGCGTTCAGTTTTTTGGGCCTGGGTGCCGATCATCACCACGCCCACCGCCAACAACCCCTTCTATCAATGGTGCATGGGATGGGATGTTCCCCGGATTCATCTGGAGTTGATGCTGATCCATTTTGCGGTGGTGACGGGCCTGATCGTGGCGTTTGCGTTTCTTTTTCGACACCCCGCTCGAAGCTGGTTGGGTTGGCCGGTCTGGCTCGTGGCGACCATTTTTGTGGCCTATTGGGCGAGTGACTTTGGCTGGGACAATTGCGGTCGGTCGCTGCCCTTGTTCGCTTTAACCGCGCTGGCCGTTTCGCTGGGCCGCGTGAAACGGACGGGGTGGACGGAAGCCGTGGTGTTTCGCGTTCTCTGGGCGGTGCTAAGTGTGGCATTGTTGCTCAAGATGGGGTTGCACTGCCGGATTTGGCATTACGGATTTATTTTGGCCATGCCCGCATTTGTGGCCACCATTGATCTGCTGCTTTGGGTTTTCCCCGGTATCTTGCAGGAGTATAACGTGCAGGCGGGCCCCTTTCGGACCGTCATGTCGCTGATGTTGTTGATTGGTTTGATGCGATTGGGCCAGGACTCGCAATATATTTACCGGCATAAGACCCTGGCGGTGGGCGAGGGGTCGGATCGGATGTTCACCTTCCCGGCGAACGCCAGTCCGGCCGCAGTGGCGGTGAAAGACACCGTGAATTGGCTGCAGACCAATACTCCGCCGGATGCGACGCTGGCCGTTTTGCCCTCCGGCTGCATGATCAACTACCTCACTCGCCGCATCAATCCGACCGGCTATCTCCGTTGGAACCTGACCGAAATGCAAACTTACGGCCAGGCCAATATGACCGATAACTTTATCAAGCATAGTCCCGATTACATTGTTTTGATCGCTGTGGATAACGGGGAATTTGGCCTGAAATATTTTGGACAGGAGAAAAAGTTTGGATTGGATCTGATGCAGTGGATCGACCGGCACTACGGCGTGGTCGTCCGGATGGGCCACGAGTGGCTGCAAGACGGAGGGTTTGGGATAAAAATTCTCAAGCGAAACGCCGTGGTAATCAAGCCAGCGGCCCAGACCCCTTCACCAGTCAGTCCTTCCACCCTTCCCACACCGTCAGTTGCGGTGGCTCCATAGGCACGTGTTCAATCCTCCAGTCCGGACCAAGGTAGGTGCTGTTGCGGCCATGGGTCTCGATAAAATGGCCGGCATGGGCCGCCCAGGCATGGGAATAAAATGCAAATAAACTTAAGCCGTTTTTCCACTCAGCCGGATTGGCCGGCGCGGGATTCAAGACCGGCAACCCCTTCGGTTCCTCCAGTCCTCCCACCAACCAAACGCGATGTCCGGCCTGCAAGGTCCTGGCGATGGCTCCGGTCAATTCGCGCACCGCGGTGGTCGGATCGGATATCATTTGTTGACGGACCAGATCAAAACGATGAATGGAAACATCGGCCAGTGGCGGAACGGTTTTCCATTGGGCGGCACCATGATAATAGCGGTTAAAACTCACCCCGTAATACCAGGGATTGACCAGGATCAAATCTCCTTTGGCCGCCGATTTTTCCAACCGGCGACCAAGCCAGTCCATATCCGTCATCTCGGGCCATATTCCGTTGCCGGTCGGAATGAATAAAATCGCCGCCAGCGATCCGGCTCCGACCCATTGCATCGGCAACGGCCGGCCCCGAAAACAAATCTGCGCCCGCCAGGCGCGTGCTCCCGCCAGGCGCGGCTCCGATTCGAAGACCTCAGCCAACGCGGACAAAATCATGTCAAGCGAAACAGCCCAAACCCCCAGCAACGGCAAATAGTACCAGGTGCTGGTTTGCCGGCCCAGGATCAGGAAAAAAACCGCGAACGCCAGCACACTGCCCAGCAAGGTTGCGCCGCCGTAAAAGGCCCGTAGCCTTTGTTCCCGCCAGCGCGCCATTCCCGGCAGGCTGAGCAAAACGGCCCCGGCCAGCGCCAACAGACTCAGCCCAATCCAAATCCAGGTCACAAATAAATACGGTTGCCCTGCGGTTAAATAAAACACCCCCCAAATTCGCCGGGCCACAAAAGTTTGTTGCACGGCCAGGTCCACCATTCCAGCCTGTTGAATCACTCCCAGATACGGCAGCAACGATAAGGCGGCGGGCAGCCCCAAAAGCAGGATCAGGACGGCCTTTTTCCAATCGCGGCCGACGGCGGAAAGCAACGCTCCGGCCACGCAAATCCCCGCCAGCAAAAAGGCGTTGTTATACAGGCTTTGGACACTCAGCAATCCGGCCAGGGCCGCCCATACGATCCGTTTGCGGGTGGGCGATTCGATCACTCGCCAGACCAGGCCGAAAGTCAGCACGATGAGCAATGTTCCCAAACCATAAGCCCGCAATGAATCGCCCCACCGGATCACCGCTGGATTAAACCCCAGCAGAACCACCGACCAAATGGGAACGTTGCCCCCGGCTTGCCAGGCGCTCAACCAGAGCACCGCCAGCAGGCCCAACCCCATGAGCAAACCAAAAATCCGCAGGCCAAAATCATTTTGTGTCCCGACAAGACCGGCCCATAAACGGACCGCGCAAAACGGCAGCATGGGAAAGGCTTCATACGGTTCCGCGCGCCACGCCTCCTGCAGGGTCGGTCGGGTGGAAACCTGGATGGTGTTGACTTCGTCCCGCCACAACGCCCCGGCCCGCGTCAGCGCCACCACATGAAGCGCGACGCTGGCTGCAGTCAATAAAAGCGCATAGCGCAGCGCTTTGGTGAATTGGCCGGAAGTCATTCTCATTCGGTTTTTAAAAGTGTAAACTGTCAGCGTGGAAATCTTCAAAGAGATTCTTACAAAAACGTCAGCCCGGTCGTTTTTCTCGCTGGGCCAGGCTCCATAGAGGTAGTGACCCAGTTTGGTGAAGAAGGTGGGGCGAGTCGTACTCGCGAGCCAGGGGGTGGGGCAACTAAATCTTTTTTTCACCAAACTGGGTCACTATTTCCACAGACATTTGCTGGATTCCATTCGTTCCTTGCGGTAATCTTCCCCGATATGTTCGACACCATCAAAGCACAGTTGACACCCGCGGCGGATAAGTTGGTCCATTTGCGGAGGTTTCTTTGACGTCCCAGCCTTGCAAAAAAGGATGGTCGAACTGGATTCGTTGATGACTCAGGAGTCGTTCTGGAACAATCGCGAGAAAGCCCAGGAACTGATTGACGAAGCCAATACCATCCGCAAAAAAATTGATCCGCTCGTCAAATCAGAAAAGCAATTGGAAGATTTTCAGGTGATGGTTGAACTGGCCGAGGCCGAACCGGTGACGGAGCAGGGGAAGCATCTCAAAGAACTCACTCCGGAAGTCGGCAAATTCATCAAGGAACTGGATGAGATGGAATTGAAGGTTCTGCTCACCGGCCCGCACGACAAAAATAATTGCATCCTCAGCATCAACGCCGGCGCGGGTGGCACGGAAGCGCAGGATTGGGCCGAGATGCTCATGCGCATGTATCAGCGCTGGATCGAATCGCGCGGTTGGGAAATGGATGTGACCGACGCGCTCCCCGGTGAAACCGCCGGGATCAAGAGCGTCACCATGTTTATAAAGGGCGAAAATGCCTATGGCTTTTGCAAAGCGGAACGCGGGGTGCATCGGCTGGTGCGGATTTCGCCGTATGATTCCAACAAGCGCCGTCACACCAGTTTTGCCAGCGTGGATGTGATCGCAGAAATTGAGGAGACGAGTTCGGACATCGTTTTGCCACCGGTGGAATTACAGGTGGACACGTATCGTTCTGGCGGCAAGGGCGGGCAGAACGTGAACAAGGTGGAAACCGCTGTGCGCATCACGCATTTGCCCACCGGCTTGATCGCCGCCTCGCAAGGTCAGCGGTCGCAACACCAGAACCGCGCCACGGCCATGCGCATGTTGATCTCCAAAATTTATGCCAAACGCGTTGATGAACAGAAAGCCGAACTCGACCGGTTCTACGGCGAGAAAGGCGCGATCGGCTGGGGGCACCAGATTCGTAGTTATGTTTTTCAGCCGTATCGCATGGTAAAAGATTTGCGGACCGGCGTGGAAAGTAGCAACGTGCAGGACGTGATGGACGGGGCGTTAGACCCGTTTGTGAACGGCTGGTTGCGCGCCGGTTGCCCGCTGAAACGAATGGCTGGAGGGAAGGATGAAGAGGAATAACAGGTGACAATTTTTTTTAATTGTAGGAGACGATGTGACTAGGCTCTAATATTTTCCTTGTTCCGATCGAATTATAGTCTCGTCAC
>CAIYOY010000340.1 GCA_903927905.1 uncultured Verrucomicrobiales bacterium
GGGGCTATGGCAGCAGACCGAGGCCCTTACCCGTTTATTAATCGCATCTCTCGTCAACTGAAAACCAACCCTTGATTTTAGGCCGGAAAAAGCCATTATCTCGGCAATGAACGGATGGGGCAAAAAAACCATTTGGCTGCTGGCACTGTGGGCCGGGTTGTTTTGGCTTGGGCCGATCCCTGCTTCCGCTTCGCAGTTCACCAATTCCCAAGTGCCAATTTTCCAATTTGAAGTCTTCTACTACGACGGAGACATGGAAATCACCCCCGGGCCAAATATGGGCTATAACGGGGCGGTCCATGGGAACAAAGATATCTATCTGTCACCTGGAGCAACTCTGGTTTTTTCCAATCCCGTAACCACTGCAGGCTCAATTTTCATGCATCGAAAAGCGGGAGATCCGTCAGGGAATGGAAGTGGAACAACCATCTTCATGAACGGCTCGGCCACGAACGTCGCTCCTTATTTTCTCCCGGCAAGTTTCACCAATTTTTCGACGGCACATGGGGTAATTGATACGCCCTACTATGGCGAATCCGCCAATTCTGCCACCGGAACCAACCGCCTTTATAACCAGGTTGATATGATTGTCGTCGTCAGCAACTCTTCCATCACCGTGAAAAGCGGGGTGCTGATCAATGATTCGGTGACCCATGTGACCAACTATGCAGGCTGGCTGACGACCAACGGAAGTTTTTGGAATGTGCGCGAGGCGGCTACGATCAAGAATGTCACTATTGATGTGGGCAAGCTCAGAACGTGGAGCGCGAGTAACAGTAGTAATGTTTTCAGATCACTTATGCCCGGAGGAGCCCGCGATATCTCCTCCATTTTCATCGCCGACATGCGTACCATGGCCAGCACCAACCAACCCGGCATCGTGCTGACCAACGGAGCTTACCTGCCAAGCAACGGCCTGGCCGTGATCTCTCCAGACCCAGTTTATATTGTTGGAGATTATAATACGACCGATGATGGCGTCACCTTTCATCCAGGAAGCGCAGACACCACTCATACGAAACCAGCAGCGATCATGTGCGATGCCTTCAATGTTTTGTCCGGAGCATGGAATCCGACCAACAGCACGAACACGTTAGCCAACCGGGTCGCTGGAAACACCACGGTCAATGCCGCCATCCTGTCCGGAATCGTGCCCACGACCAGCGGCTACTTTAGTGGTGGGGTGGAAAATTATCCCCGTTTTCACGAGAGTTGGACCGGTAAAACCTTCACCTTCAATGGTTGCATGGTTGAATTTTTTAGCAGCCAAATTGCGATTGGCCCCTGGCTCAGCTCCGGTACCGCCTATAACAGTTATAATGCACCAATGCGAAGTTGGAGCTTTGATGCAAATTTTCTAAATTCCGCCAAATTGCCGCCCTTGACCCCACTCCTCATCGCAACTGCACCCATTATTCTCAGCGGCCCCTCTGGCACAAACAACGGGGTTTTTGGCCAGTCCTTCACTTTCAGCGTGGTGGCCACCAATTATTTGACCAATCTTTATCCTTTGTCCTATACCTATCAGTGGTATTTCAACACCAACACCCTTTTAACCGGTGCGACCAACAGCACGCTGACGCTGACCAATCTGCAAACCAACCAGGCGGGCATGTATAATGTCACAGTCCGAAACTCCGCCGCCGCCACTAACAGCGCCTATGGCAAGTTGGTGATTAATTTTGCGCCAACAATTACAACCCAACCGCAAGATGCTTATGTGCTCGAAGCACATACCAACGTATTCACGGTTCAGGCGGCTGGCACACCACCCTTTCATTATCAATGGTACAAAACAACGATTGATATTTACCATTCAACAACAAATACAACCACTGTCGGGAGCTCGACAAATGCCCTTTCCGTCACAGCTCTCCCGGCGGATGATCCATATTACAAGGTTGTGGTCACCAATCTTTATGGGTCGGTGACCAGCACCCCCGCTCTGTTGCTGACAATTTATCCCCCTCATGTTGATTATCTCTCCAACATTGTCGTCAACCTGGGCCAACCAGCATCATTTCGTATTTATCCTTCGGGTGTTCCCGGTCCAGATCTTCGCTGGTATAAAAATGGAGTTCTGCTCGCCAGCGGCAATCCCTCGATTGTCTTTTCCAATGCGCAGTCGGGCATTTATCAAGGCACCAATCTTGTTTTGTCTTACGTTATTACCAATGCCATCCTTTCTATTCCATCCACCACTCTTGCCGATGCAGGAACCTACACCGTTATTGGCAGCAATATGGTCGGCACCGCTTCCAGTTCTGTCACCCTCACCGTCGGTAATCCCCCGGCTTTCACCAACCACCCAACCAACACGACGGTGGAATGTGGCGGGTCGGTCAGCTTAACAGCGGCAGCCACGGCTCAACCGGCGGGGACTTATCAGTGGTATCTTTTCACAAATCGGGTGGCGGGTGGCACCAATGCCACGCTGGTTTTAAATTCCGTCGCTACAACCAATGCGGGAGATTATTCGCTGGTGGTAAGCAACGCCCTTGGTACGGTTACCAGCAGCAACGCCACTCTGACGGTGACGCACTTGGTCGGGCCGACGATTTCTGTCCCCTCCCCCTTTACGACCAACGCTGCAGACTTGAATGGAACGGCGGTAGCGTATGCACCAACAGCCAGCGATGCTTGTGACGGGACGTTGAGCGTCGTTTGCGATCCGGCATCTGGTTCGATGTTCCCGCCAGGAACAAATACGGTGACGGCCACAGCCATAGATTCCGGCGGAAATTCCGCCACCAATTCTTTCCTGGTCATCGTCCAAACGCCGCCGGTTATTCTCAGCAATCCTAACAGCCTTACCGTGATGCCGGGAGAGCTGGCTTCTTTTACGGCGGTGGCCAGCGGTTTTCCCGCGCCGGATTTTTATTGGCTCAAGAATGGAAACCTGACCGGCAACACTGGCTCCACGCTCAGTTTTATTTCCGCAGCTTTATCCGATGCCGGGACGTATTCGGTCATGGTTAGCAATGCGGTCGGTTCGGTCACGAGCGCGACGGCGATTCTTGCCGTCGGTGCCATTCCCACCTTGACCCAACAGCCCACCAATCTGACGGTGGAATGTGGTGGGAGCGGAATCCTGACCGCCGCTGCCTTGATGCAACCGGCGGGGACTTATCAATGGTATCTTTTCACCAATCCGGTCGCGGGCGGGACAAATGTTACTTTGATTTTCAATTCCGTCGCCACGACCAATGCGGGAGATTATTTGCTGGTGGTCAGCAATGCACTGGGCACGGTCACCAGCAGCAACGCCACGCTAACGGTGACGCATTTGGTCGGGCCGACGATTGCTGTGCCGTCTCCGATTTCGTTGATGGCCACGGATCAGAGCGGGGCTGTGGTGACCTTTGCACCGACGGCAAGCGATGCTTGCGATGGAGCACTGAGTGTGATTTGCGATCCGGCGTCAGGTTCAATTTTTCCAGCAGGAACGAACACGGTGACCGCGACAGCCACGGATTCAGGCGGGAATTCGGCCACGAATACTTTTCTGGTCGTGGTCGCACTGATGCCGCCAGTCATCACGACAAATCCCGTGGATCAAGCAGCATCGGTCGGGCAATCGGTTTCGTTTACGGCGGCGGCCAGCGGTTTGTCCGCACCGATGATTTATTGGTTGAAAAACGGGGTGGCGACAGGGAACACAGGTGGCACCTTATTGTTGACTAACATCACAGTCGCGGATGCGGGGACTTATTCGGTCATCGCCAGCAATCTGGGGGGATCAGCCACCAGCTCGGGAGCGGTTCTCACGGTGGCGAAGGCGGACAGCAGCACGACACTTGCGCCGTTGATTTCTTCGGCCACGGTGCAGCCGGTGACTTTCGCGGCAACAGTAGTTTCACCCGCCGGAACGCCGACCGGTCAGGTGGCATTCAAGGATGGAACGAACAGCTTGGGATTGGTGCCGTTGCTGAGCGGAGGCGCGACTTTGAGTGGTGTAAGCCTGACAGCGGGAGAACATGCCATCACGGCGGTTTATTCGGGGGATGATAATTTCAATGCCAGCACAGCCACAGGCCGTCAGCGGCTCGGTTTTTTTCTACTGACACCGGGCGGGCAGCCAGATGGGGGCTTTTCGCTTTTGGGATCGGGTAATCCCGGGCAAACGAGCATTCTGGAGTTGACCGATTTGACCGCGTTTCCATGGCAATGGACACCGGTGGATACGAATACGGCGGATACCAACGGGGTATTTCATTTTTCGCAACCCGGTGGCACGAATGAGGGGGCTCGGCTTTATCGGTTGCGATGGCCGGGGCCATAACGCCGCGCAGGTGCGATTAAAGCGGCAGAGGACTGACCGCAGTCCAAGACGCTTCGCGCGTAATGGCGCGTTCAAAATGGCGATAGCTTTTGGACTGCGGTCAGTCCTCTACCGCTTTTTCTTTTACCACCCAATAGCGTCAACTCCACACTGGCAATTTTAGCAACAGCGGCTACCTTATCCCCGCTATGACGAGCGCGACAAAAGATGCAATCAAAGACTGGTTCACCGGCCTGGGCCGGGGTGCCATCCTTTGCCAGCAAACCATCGGCTCCATCTGCACCATCAAACCCGAATGGCGCAATGTCGTTTACCAGATGTACTTCATCGGCGTGAAATCCCAGTCCGTCGTCGTCATCACCGGCGCCTTCACCGGCATGGTGCTCTGCGCCCAGGCCTATTTCCAATTCCACAAAATCAAAATGGACACCGCCACCCTGGCCATGGTCAGCGTGGCCATGGGCAGCCAGCTTGGCCCCGTCCTGACCAGCCTGATGGTTTCCGGTCGCGTCGGCGCGGCCATCACGGCGGAACTCGGATCCATGCGGGTGACCGAACAGGTGGACGCCCTCCGCACGCTTGCCGCGCATCCCATTGATTACCTCATCGTCCCCCGATCCATGGCCATGTTTTTTGTCATGCCGTTGTTGACTGCGGAATCCATCTGCATCGGCATCCTCTCCGCTTACATCCTCGCGGTCTTTTTTCTCGGCATCAACCAAACGTATTTGTGGTATAACATGCTGCATTACACCAACGGGCGCGATATTTTCGCCGGCCTGATCAAAGCCACCATCTTCGGAATGATCATCGTCATGACCGCCTGTTACAAGGGTCTCAGTTGCCGAGACGGCGCGGAAGGCGTCGGGCAGGCCACGACCGAGGCCGTTGTCTTCTCCTCCATCGGAATTTTGATCAGCAATTTCTTCCTCACCATGATGCTCAACCGTCTCCTCGGCCAGCCATGATCGAAGTGCGCAACATCAAAAAAAGGTTCGGGAACCATGAAGTTCTCAAGGGCGTGACCTTTTCCATCGAGAAAGGCGAGGCCATCACCATCATCGGCACCAGCGGCGGTGGTAAAAGCGTTTTGCTCAAACATCTCATCGGCCTGATCGCCCCGGACTCCGGCGAAGTCCTGGTCGCCGGTGAAAACATTGACCGCATGAACGAGCGTCAACTGCTCAAAGTCCGCCGCCGTTTCGGAATGCTTTTTCAAGGCGCGGCCCTGTTTGATTCCATGACCGTGGCAGAAAACGTCGGCTTTGTCCTCGATCGTGAACAAAAGATGACTCCGGCGGAAATCGCCAAACGCGTGGAAGAAGTCCTGACCCTGGTCAATTTGAACGGCACGCAAAAAAAGAAACCCTCGGAACTTTCCGGCGGCATGCGCAAGCGCGTCGGACTGGCCCGCGCCATCGCCTATCGCCCGGAAATCCTGCTCTACGACGAGCCGACCACCGGGCTTGATCCCATCGCTTCGGACATGATTGATCAATTGATCATCCGCGTGGTCGAGGAAACCAAAGTCACTTCCATCGCCGTGACCCATGACATGCGTAGCGCGCGCCGCATCGGCAAACGCATTCTCATGTTGCATCAGGGCAAAATCTACACCGACCAAAAGCCGGACGATCTTTTCAAATCGGAAGACCCGATCATTCATCGTTTTGTCAACGGCATCGCCGATCTCAAGGAAACCTCATTATAAATTATGAACGACTCTCGCATTGCATTAAAAGTTGGCCTGTTTGTGGCCGTCGGACTGGCGTTGCTCGCCGGGTTGATGCTCAATTTCAGCAAAGGCATCACGTTGGGAAAAACCACCTACAAATTTCACATCACCCTCCCCACCGTGGCCGGCCTCAAACCCAATGCCGATGTCATGATGTCCGGCGTTCAGATCGGCAAAGTGGTCAACACCAAATTGAATGAGGACGGCAAATCGGTCAATATCACCGTCAGCGTTTTGGCCGAATATAAAATCCACAAGGACGCGGCCATTCGGATTGATGCCATGGGATTTTTGGGCGACCAGTATATCGAAATTTCGCCGACCAAAAACGAAGGCCCGCTGATCCAGCCCGATGAAATGGTCCAGGGCGAATCGCCGATGAATCTGCAGGAAGCGGTGAAATCGGTCTCCGGCCTGTTGGATGACGCCAAGACCACCATCCGCAATCTGAATCTGGCCCTGACCAACATCAACAAAACCGTGCTGACGGAAAAATCCCTGAACGGTTTCACTCTCGCCATCAGCAATTTCGAAGCGGTGGCCGAAACCGCCAACACCGTCATCCGACAGGTTGAAGTCATCATCGGCACCAACGGCACGGCCATCAGCGATGCCATCACCAATCTTCACGTCTTTTCCGCCAAGCTCAATGTGGTGGCTGATGATGTCCATGGTTTGATCTCGACCAACCAGGCCGACATCACCGCCGCCGTGAAAAATCTTCGTGACGTTTCGACCAAATTCCAGCAACTTGCGGATGATCTCCAGGCTGGCAAAGGACTGGCGGGCGGATTATTGAAGGACGAATCAATGAAAACAAATTTAAGCATGGTGCTGACCAACGCGAGCGAGATGACCGCCAATATCTCGATGCTGGCCAGCAACATCAACCACAAGGGCCTCTGGCACATTTTGTGGTCGCAAAAAGAGCCGGCCACCAATAATCATAAATAAGACGCATGACACCGATTTCCATGTGGGTGATAAGGATCCTGTTCCTCGGGCTTTGCATGGTGGGCGGGTATGAGGTCAGCCAGGTGCAACCGGAATTGATCGCCAGCGGAAAACTGGGGCTGGTCATCGGTTTTGGCTTGGGCGGACTGTTGATTGCGATTGATGAAATGGTCAAGGGTTTTTCGCTGCGCGCCTTTTCTGCCGCCACTTTCGGACTGATCTTGGGCACCGTCATGGCCATGATCATCGAACGTTCCGGGATTTTTGTTTTCGTCGAAGAACGGACCAAGTGGATCATCCAACTCAGTTTGTTTGTCAGCTTCGGCTATATCGGGATGGTCCTGGCCTTGCGCAGCAACAAGGAAGATTTTTCCCTGATCATCCCCTACGTCCGGTTTGCCTCGCAAAACAAACCGGAAAATCTGCTCCTGCTTGACACCAGCGTCATCATTGACGGGCGCATCGCCGACCTGCTGGAGTCTGGTTTCATCGAAGGCCTTATCGTGGTGCCACGCTTTGTTTTGCATGAGTTGCAGAAAATTGCCGATTCCAATGACCCGGTCATCCGCGCCCGCGGTCGGCGCGGTTTGGAAAAACTCACCCACCTCCAGTCGAACAAGAAAAACGAGGTGAAGATCCATGAAGGCGATTTCCCCGAAGAAACGGAAGTGGACGCCAAATTAGTCCGCCTGGCCAAAGCCCTGGGCGCGAAACTTTACACCAATGATTATAATCTCGGCAAAGTCGCCGAGCTTCAATCCGTCGCTTACATCAATCTCAACGAGCTGGCCAACGCCCTCAAGCCGGTCATTCTGCCGGGCGAGGTGTTTAGCCTGCGCATCGTGCGCGAAGGCAAAGACAAAGGCCAGGGCGTCGGCTATTTGCCCGATGGCACCATGGTCGTGGTCAATCACGCCCAAAGCCTGATCGGCCAGCAAACCGCCGTTAAAGTGATGAGCCTGCTGCAAACCGGCGCCGGAGTGATTATTTTCGCCGATTTGAACAGTCCACCCCCTGCGGCTTGAAGTCCGGCCGGTTCAATGCCATGCTGTTCCCATGCAATTCGTAACCGTATTCACCGGACTTAATCCAGCTCAGGCCCAACTGGTCCGCTCCCGTCTGGAAGCTTCTGAATTTCTCGTTAACATCAAAAGCGAGAACGCCGCTTTGAGCCTCGACGGCTACGCGTTGGCCGCCGGCGGCATTCAGGTCCAAGTGCCGGAAGATCAGGCCGACGACGCCCGCGAATTGATCGCTGCAAAAGATAGCCCTGATAGTCCTGAAATTTCGTGAAACCTTTTTCCACGCGCGCGCTGCAGCAACTCAAGAAATCGTTGCCCCCCGGCGAATTGTCTTTGGATCAAACCATCCGCCAGGCCCATGCCGGGGACAAATGGTTTGCCAGCCACCTTCCCGACGCCGTTGCCTTTCCTCGCAGCACCGAATCGGTCGCTAAAATTCTCCAGTTCGCCTCACAACATGATTTGCCCGTGACGGCCCGTGGCGCTGGCTACGGTTACGTCGGCGGTTGCGTTCCGGCCCATGGCGGCATCGTCTTGTCACTGGCCCGGATGAACCGCATCAAAGAAATTCATGCCGACGATTTTGTGGCCGTGGTTCAACCCGGTGTCATTTTAAAAAAACTGCAAGATGCCGTCGAAAAAAAGGGGCTCTATTATCCGCCCGACCCGGCCAGCCGGGCCGATTGCAGCGTCGGCGGAACCGTGGCCACCAACGCGGGCGGACCGCGTTGTCTCAAATACGGCGTGACGCGGGATTATATTCTTGGCCTGACCGTCGTTCTGGCCGATGGCTCGGTGTGCAAACTGGGCGGTCGCACGCATAAAAATAAAACCGGATTCGATCTGGCGCGATTGTTTGTCGGCTCGGAAGGAATGTTGGGCGTCGTCACTGAAATCATTTTCAAGCTGATTCCCCTGCCCCCTTACCGATCCCTGCTGGTCGTCGGATTTGACTCGATGAAATCGGCTGCTCACGCCATACGTGGAATTTTCAGCGCGGGTTTTCTCCCGTGCGCGCTGGAAGTCGCGGATGAATTCACCCTCGCCGCCGCGCGGAAACGCACCGGCAGCGAACGCCTCGCCGGATCACGCGCCCTCATCATGGTGGAATTGGACGGTCAGGAAAAATCCGTGCGCGGCGAAATTCAGGCGCTGACAAAATTATTGCGACAGATGCGCCCAATTTTCATCCAGCGCGCCAACGGCCCAAAAGAATGTGAAAAACTCTGGCAATTAAGGCGGGAATTTTCCTTTTCCCTGCGCGACACCGGCCTGACCAAGCTCAACCAGGACATCGTCGTCCCGCGCAGCCGGTTGGAAGACCTTTTCAAATTCACCGCGCAATTACAGAAAAAACACAATCTCCCCGTCGCCTGCTTCGGCCACGCTGGCGATGGCAACATCCATTGCAACGTAATGTATGACAAAGCCTGGCCTGACGTGCAGCACCGCACTGAAGAAGCGTTGGACGATCTCTTCCGAAAAGTTTTGGCCCTCGGCGGCGTCATCACCGGTGAACATGGGATCGGTCTGGCCAAGAAACGCTGGTGGCCGCTGGCGACCTCAGAAGAAACCCGTGCCTTGCATCAACACATCAAGGACGCGCTGGATCCCACAGGCATTTTAAATCCGGGAAAATTTTTGCGCTAGAACGGTGACCATCGGAGCGCCGAACTCCGATTCGGCGTGGTTAAACATATAAGGCATAACTGCTCCTGTCCAATCACACAATTTCTGGGTAGTCGGCTATTTTGCCGGAGCGCGGGTCTGTGACCCGCAGCAGCGTGAAATGGTAAAGATGCTTTGAATAACTCCACACCTTCTGCCCGGCGACGCTGCTGCGGGTCACAGAC
>CAIYOY010000341.1 GCA_903927905.1 uncultured Verrucomicrobiales bacterium
CCGAAAAAGTTTGAAGCCTGGAACTGCCGAGGAGACCTGCATTTTGAATTGGGGCACCGCGAGCAGGCGCTTCAGGACAAGCGCACCGCGCTGAAACTTATTCCCGCCAACGCGCCAATGGGAAGACGGGAAGAATTCGAAAAAAGGATCAAGGCGATGGAGTCCGTCCCCAAAAAGGAACCCTCAAAGTCTTAAAACGTGATGACTTTTATGACTTTCCCCGAAGCGTCTGTGATCGTGGCGGTCTTTATTGTCCGGGCGAGGGACCACGTGATGGTCTCAAGCAGCCGTCCCTTGTCGCCTGTTATGGTCGTGACGGTCTTGCTGGGATCCGTCTCCAGTCCTTTTGTTTGCGAGCCGCACGCATTCGAATAATACTCGCGCTCGACGACGTATCCATCGATGCATTCGACAAGGTGTGACACGCCGCTGCCGTCGCCCCAGACGCTGCCAAAACAGCCGTGCATGGTCGGGTTGGCGCGGATGTCGTCCTGCATTTTTTTAACATGTTCCGCCGTTTCTTTGGCGGGATCGCGCTTGATTTTTTTGCGGGGTCCAATGATGAGATTCTGCGAAGCGGCACCGTCAATCTCGTCGATGACGACGCGCTCAGACGGCGCATCTTTGGGCTTGAGTTCCCGGCCGTTTTCGTCCGCGCAAAAAACAGCCGCAGTGAAACACACCATCATCATAGCCAGCCCTGTCGCGCGGATTTTCACAGTCCATTTCTCCGGAAGTTCGATTGACATGAATTTACAAATAGGACGCCCATTCATTGGTAGAGGTAAGACGTGGAAAAGCGAGCGGGTGCGGCAGAAAAATTGTGGTGATGATTCATTGCGTCACGCCACTCATGCCAGCCACGCGAACTTCGGTTTTGATCGAGTTCGCAATAAAGCATTGTTCGTGGGCTTCATGGTGGAGGTGTTCGAGATCGGTTTGCGTGGGTGTTTTGGCGCCGCTCCAGACGATGACCGGATGCAGGAGAATGGAACTGACCCACGGGATGCCGCGTTCATTTTTTGTCATTGTTCCGACGGCGTCATCATCGTAGCGGTCCACGATGAAACTGGCTCGCGAGGCCACCCAAAGGAACGTCAGCATATGGCAACTTGAAACGGCTGCGATGAATGCTTCCTCGGGATCGACATGCGCCGGGTTGGACCAGGGTGTGGGAACAACTTGCGGAGAAGGCGAGGCGGGCACTGTGATGCCGCCGTCAAAGATCCATGTGTGCTCGCGGGAATATTTACCGCGCAAAAAATCCGGGCCGGTGCGTGACCATTTAATTGAGGCGCGATGTTCAGACATGATGCGTTGTACTCCTTGCCGAAAAACACGTTCGTTTTTTAACGGGTCCGCCATTAATTGATCGTCACAGAATCCATTGCCCGACTGCGGCCATTACCAGAACCATCACCCATGGCGGCGCTTTCCAGGATTCGAGCAATCCGAATGCGATCAGGATCGCCGGGACGTCGGCGTTTTTTTTCACGGCTTCAGTGATGATGGGCGAATACAAAGCGGCGAGGAGCACGCCGACGACGGCGGCGTTGGCACCGCGCAGGGCCGCCTGGGTCCACGCTTTTGAACGCAGACGGTCCCAGAATGGCAGAGCCGCGCCGATCAGCAACCACGCCGGGAGGAAGATC
>CAIYOY010000342.1 GCA_903927905.1 uncultured Verrucomicrobiales bacterium
ATTAACACCGGGTTTTAACCTGGTGGCCAGACGAGCGTAGTGTTAAAAACCGTTTCAACGGTTTTGGACACTCTGCCCCGCCGTTATTCCCGGCGCGGCAACCATCAATCTCACTTCCCTTCGTAGAAGGGTTCCACTTTTGTCTTGGGCTTGGTCCAGTCCACCGGCTTGCCGCTGTCCCATGGCGTTTCATCCAGATCCGGCCGCGGCACATCTTTTGTCTTCAAGAACTGGCTGTGGGACATTTGAAAGTCGCTGTCTTGAATGATGGTCGGCGTCACGAAAATCAAAATGGTGGTTTTCAAATGCTCCTTGCTGTTCGACCGGAACAGAGATCCGAGGAACGGCATGTCGCCCAAGCCCGGGACTTTGGTGAAATTCTTGGCAATGCTGTCCGAGCTCAACCCCCCCAGCACGAGCGTATAGCCGCTGGGCACCGTCGCTTGGGTAATGATTTTACGGCGGTTAAAAATGGGCGATTCGGAGGTCTGGTTGCCCAGGGTGATTTTTTCCGTGCCCACCTCCCGCTGGGAAACTTCCGGCTTCAAATCCATGAAAACATTCGTCCCGCCGACAATGCGCGGGGTGACCTTCAGCTTGACCCCGACTTCGTTCAGAATGGCGTTCGCCCCGCTGCCGTCCGTGATGGACAAATTATAATTCGGTTTCACCGTGGCCAAAGCCTGGCCGCCGCCAACACCCGCAGTTTGCTGTTGCTCGAACACCGGAATATTCCGCACCACGGCCAACTCGGTCGGAACGCCATCCAGCGCAATCGTGCGCGGCAAGGAAATGGACTCCGTTTCCGAATCGGAGTTCAGAAAGGACAACACCGCATGAACCCCGTCTGCATTCAAAAAGGCCGTCGCTGGATTGATCCCGCGGGCCGTGTCAGCGCTAAACCCGCCCGAGCCAATGCTGGTGATCAAGCCCGTGACCAGCGAAGTCGCATTACTGGCGCCGCCCGAGCCGGGAAGTCCGGGCGTTCCCGCTGAACCGCCCGAAGCGGACGCGGTGGACGAATTGTTGACCGTTCCCGAGGTGAAACCGTTGCCGAAGAAAACGTTTTGCGCCGCCAGGGTCGAGGTCCAGTCTATGCCTTTTTTGCTGCTCGGATCCTTGGTCGTTTCCAAAATCTTGGCTTCGATCAAGACCTGCTTGGTGGCCGTGTCCAGTTTTTGGATCAAGGCGTCCACGCTGATCAATTCCTTTTCCGTGGCCGAAATAATGATTTGGCTGGTGCGCATATCGGCGATCATCCGGCTGCGGCTCGAGATGGTCGGGCCGATTTCCGCGATGATATTCGTCGGATTGCTGTATTTCAATTGCACCACCACCGTGGTCAGGGGATCCAGCGCCGCCGGGTCTTTGGCCGTGATGCGGCTGATCTTGCTCTTCGGATCTTGAATCATCTGCCAGTTATAGTTGTCCATCAGAGCCAAAAGCGCCTGCATGGCGCTGACATGTTCAAAACGGATCGAGACGCTGGGCAGGGCGATTTTATTGCCGGCGGCGTCGCGCAGATCGAGCACCTTGGGGTCAAAAATCAGGTTGATGCCGGCCTGGCGCGCCAGCGTGCGCACGGCTTCTTCCAGTCCGGTGTTGTCGAAAGCCACCAGATCAACTTTTTCGTCCGTGCTGGAGGTGGTGCCGGAGTCGGCTCCGGGCGAAGTCGGCACGGCGGGCGGTTCAGTTTGCGCAAAGGTCAGGGCGCAGGGCGCCAGCATCGCAACCACGAACAGTAATATGATTTTGGTTTTCATAAATTCAAATAAGTTAATGCTTCAAAGGCAGCACCCTGGGTGCATCTTCATCGTCGGCTTTGATCAAAACGGAATCTTTGCGGATTTCCAAGACTTGAATCCGAGCCATCCCTTTGGGCACTGGCACCCTGCCTTTTTCATTCACGGAAAACGAACGGCCATTGATGATGACCAGTGTTCCGGAAGGTGAAGAGACCACCCCATTGACCATCAGCGGAAGCTTGGTGGGAGCCGCTGGACCGCCAGACGCCACCGGGGCATCTCCACATAACCGCAGGGAAGTGGGATAAAACGGGTCTTTTCCCTGGCACTTGACGATCTCAAAAACGGAAACTGTGTCCGAAGCAACCGCGTTCGTGGCCATGGCCTCGGGCGCATTGGTGCTGGCGGCGGCCACCGCCGCAGACTTGGCGGCGGGAGGCGGCGGAGGCGGCGGTTTCGGCTTGCACCCAGACCAAAGAATCAGCACCGCCAGCAGCGGAATAACCGCCGCCAGTTTAAGATTCGACCAAACGATTAGGGTGCGTTTCATTTTGCTGGTTCCGGTGGCGGTGCTTTGACCGGCGCAACGATATCAAAAGAGACATTTAACTTTTCACCTTCCGACCCACTGCCGCCACCGGCCGGGGACATTTCCCAATTTTGAACCCGGAAATAAGGAAAGCTGTTCTCAAAATCGGCGAAAAACTTGCCAAAATCATGGTAATAACCCAGCCCTTTGCACTTGAAAGTCGCCGTCTTGTAAGGTGACCGACTGACCATCGTGTCCGCCCCGACTACGGGCGGGCTGACCACAGGTATATTGACGTTTTTTCGCGGCAAAATAAAAGGCCCCATCGTCTGCACCATCCAGGAATACGGATCACGATTATCCACCAGCCCCGATTCCCGCTTTTCCAGCTCCGCTTTCTGCGCCCGCAAAGCTTCAGCCACATCACCGGCCGTTTTCCTGACCGTGTCACCCTGGGTGATTTGGGCCAGGATTTTTTGCGTCTTGACCTGAATGGCCGCCATCTGCTGCTTTTGCGCGGCGGCCACGAAGTACAACAATGCTGCGCTCAACGCCACCGCGCCGACAAAAATCCCGATCAACATATCCCGTTTCTCTTTGGACAGCTTAATCATCGTGTCGGACCTCCGGAAAATGCGCCACCAGGGAAAAGGTCTTGAACTGCTTGCTCGGATCTGTCGGATCCAGCAACGGCGGACTGATGTTCCCATCAATCATAAAACCGTCTTTGCCCAATTTTTGCTGAAAATAACCATAACTGGACAAGGCGTCTTTGAATTTGGCGAAATTTTGCTGGCCCTCGACCATGGGGTTCAAGTCTTTGGCCTCTATGTTCAAAGTGATCTTTTCCACTGCGGCCCCTGGGGTGTGAACTTTGCCGCTGGTGGTCCCGTCCACATGGTCAAATTTTTGTTCCGAATGCATGTGGGTCACCTGGATATCTGGAACCACGGTATGCTGCAAGGCATTGAACGCATTACCCCAAAGAAAACGATTGGTGTGCAATTGATCCAACAGGGAAAGTTTATCCTGGATGGCTTCGACTTCTTTTTTGTTTTCAGTCACTTTATTGAAATCCGGCTCCAGCTTCTTCCAGCGGTCTTCAAATTGTTTATATTCATTCTGTTTCTGCCAGACCAGCCATTGGAGATTTCCAATATATATAACCACAACCGCCACCAGAAATCCGGCGATCCAGATCCCGCGTTTGACTGGATCGCGCCGCCGAAGGTCTTCGGCGTGCTGCGCTTCGGCCAATAGATTGATTTTTATAGGCATACAAAAAAGCCACGGACAATTAACAGCTACCAGTTATACGCAAGCAGCTTAGGATAATGCAAGTAGCAACTATCAGACCGGTTAAAGTTTCTTTTGGCCAGTTTAATCGCTCCGGGCCATTAACTCCTTGAAACAACCCCTCGAACCGGGCATTTGCTCCAAAAATCGGCCTGAAACAATCCGATATTGTCCATTTTCGGGCTTGAATTGTCTAAAATCATGTCCCAAAACCCTAAACCGCCTCCGCTTCTTCCCCTTCTGGCTCTTCTTTTTTGGCCGGGGCTTCTTTTTCCCGGGCCGATTCCGAGGCTTCACCCAACTTCATCGCCCCGACAAACAAACCGGTAAACAACCCGCCGCTCAATAATGTGCTGCGAAAAAATTCCCAGGTATGGGGCCAATTCGGCGTGCCAACTGTCAGTGCTTGAATCCAGCCCGCCAGCGTTTTGGGATAATAATCAATCTGCAACCACGCCGCCGTATTTGTGACCACGTAGAATATGAGCGCACCAACAATCCCGCCGCCCAGCAGCATCCACCAGGGACGTTTGCCGCCGAGCACCCGGCCCAAGCCGATCAGCGCGATATAAGCCAGATAATTTGGGGCCATGGAAATGACGAACATCTTCAAGGAGAAATCGGGATAAAAAAAGAGGCTGAGAACCAGGTCTATGACGAGCATGATGCCCAAGGCTGCACCCCAGGCGATTCCCCGCGGCAAATACACTCCGGCGCAAAAGACAATGGCATACGCCGCGCTGAAATTCTGCGGCATCATCCCCGGAATCCTGCTCAGGGCCAACACCACCATCAGCAGAATGGGCCAGGCAATGTTCTTTTTCACTGCGGCATATTAATCGAGACCGGTCAGTTTTAACAGCCCCTATTTTCTTCCAACGA
>CAIYOY010000343.1 GCA_903927905.1 uncultured Verrucomicrobiales bacterium
CAAGGCCAAACCCGTCGTTTTACTCCATGTCCCCGTGTTCTAACTTTTTTCCGCTTTTGACCGCACACTCTTTTCCGCTTTTGAAAACTACACGACAAGGTCTTTTCTTTTCCTTGACCACATCAAAAACCTTAATTAAAATAAACATGTCTTGTGGTCATTTCGGCTTTAAATGACCACAAGTGCATTATAGATATTTCAGTTTCTTTGTGTCTTAGGTTTGCTTTTACGGCAAGTTTTGCATGAAGTTGGACGCCCACCATGCTGCTATTTACCCTTAACCAGCTCCCTCGCCTGCTCCACCAAGGCCAGATCTTCGGCCAAATTGCCAAACTTCAACGCGGCGACACCACTTTGCTCCTGCCCGAGCAGTTCGCCGGGACCACGCAGTTTCAGGTCTGCTTCGGCGATGCGAAAGCCGTCGGTGGTTTCGGTCAAAACTTTCAAGCGCTCCTTCGCGTCGGCGGTTTTGGCCTTGGCGATCAAAATGCACTGCGATTCCTCGGCCCCGCGACCGATGCGTCCGCGTAACTGATGCAATTGCGCGAGACCGAATTGCTCGGCGTTTTCGATAAGCATGATGGTGGCATTGGGGACGTCCAAGCCGACTTCAACCACTGAGGTCGCCAGCAGGAGTTGGATCTGGTTGGCGCGGAACTGGGTCATGACGGCGTCTTTCTCCGCACCCTTCATGCGACCATGCAGAAGCGCGATGGTGTAGGGGGCAAAAACTTTTTTTAACTCCTCAAATTCTTTGGTGACTGCTTTTAATCCGGCGGCGGAATCACCTTCTTCCAGACGTGAATAAACGATGTAGCCCTGGCGGCCTTTGGCCAATTTTTCGCGGATGAAAGCCCAGACCTTCGGCAAACTTTCCGGATCGCGCAGGTAGGTTTTTATTTTTCCACGACCTGTGGGGCTTTCATCAATCACGGAAATATCGAGGTCACCGTAAAGGGTCAGGCCCAGAGTGCGGGGAATCGGCGTGGCGGTCATGACCAGCAAATGCGGGTAGGAACCTTTGCGCAAAAGGGTTTCGCGCTGGGCCACGCCGAATTTGTGTTGTTCGTCTATGATGACGAGGCCGAGTTTTTCCGGGGCGAATGACCCTTCCAATAAAGCGTGCGTCCCGACAAAAAGCGTCAACGGCGAACGTGCCGGTGTCAATAAAAGTGATTTCTGCGCGGGAGTCACGGTCTTGGTGCTGCCGGTCAGAACCTCCACGGCAATGCCCAGCGGCTCAAGCCAGCGGCGGAAATTCTGCACATGTTGTTCCGCGAGGATTTCGGTGGGGGCCATGAGGGCGACGTTCAAACCGCTTTCCAAAGCCATGAGCGCGGTGCAGGCGGCGACGACGGTTTTGCCGGAGCCAACGTCTCCTTGCAATAATCGGCGCATCGGCTTCGGCCCGGCCATGTCGTGACGGATTTCTTTCAGGACCTTGGTTTGGGCGGCGGTCAGGGTGAAGCCAACTTTGGTCAGGAAGGGTTTGATGAAATGATTGTCACCGGCGCTGGGGAGGGCGGCGGCGTTTTTTTCCAGATTCATCCGGCGACGACGCATGGCCAGTTGCATCTCGATAAATTCATCCAAGGCCAACCTACGGCGGGCCAACTCTTCGTCCGCTTTTTCTTCCGGCCGATGCAGCATGTGAATGGCGTTGGCGCGAGTCGGCTGGTCTTTTAGAGAAAATTCTGGATGCGGTTCAGCAATGTGTTTTTCATATTCGTCCAAGGTACGCCAGATGAGGGAGCGCAGCCAGCGTTGGGGCAAACCTTCGGTCGAGGGATAAACGGGGACGATCCGGTTCAAATGAATCGCGTCTTCCATCGTCTCAACGATTTCGGTTTCGGGATGATCAATGGTGCGAGGTCGCAGTGAATTCGGTTTGCCAAAGACCAGGACATCGTCGCCGATCTTGAAATACTTTTCCATGAACGGCAGGTTCCACCAACGGCAGTGCAAGCGGCCGGTGCCGTCTTCGAGGATGAATTCATAGACTGACCCGCTCCTTTGTTTCCAATATTTCACCCCGGCCGCAATGATCTTCCCCCGGGTCAAAGCCGGTTCGTTCAGTTGTAATTTGCTGATCTCCTGAAAATGCCTGCGATCTTCGTAACGCCGGGGCCGGTGCACGAGCAGATCGCCAACGGTGCGCAATTCCAGCCGCAACAGTTGCGCGGCGCGCTCGCGTCCGACGCCGCGGATTTCTCCGACGGGCGTGAGCAATGGATTTGGCTGATTTGACACGGGAAAGATATAGTGGATTCTAGGGAATGGAGGAAGGCGCAAATCTGTGACCGTAATTGCGTTGACGAAGACGCTCCGGGCGGTTCAACCTTAATCGTCGTTAAAGGAGCATTGAAGCTTATGGCCTGGAGCAAAACAAAAATCATCGTCGTCACCGCTCTGGTGGTTGTCGCCGTTGCCGTCACCTCAGTTGTCGCACTGAAAAAACATTCGTCAGGTAAACCTTCGGACTCAATGCTGGGGAATATGATCGATCAAATGGAGACGAGTGAGATGCTTCGAACGAAGGCGCTTTTCCAACGAGATTGGCTGCTGGCATTCATCCTTTACGCCAACGAACATAAAGGCCAATTCCCCGACACCTTTGATCAAGCCAGGGGCTATTTGTCATCTGATATAGCGAAGAACAGCAAGATGGCCGATGAAATGGAAATCGTTTACCACGGTTCCAGGCAGAGGGATGACCTAAGTCAGATCATCGCGCTCCGGGAAGTCACGGCCCACCCCAATGCGGAAGGCGCGTCAGTGAAGGTTTATGGATTGGCAGACGGCAGTGTGCAGGCCTTGGCTCTGCCTTTCACCTGGCAGAACGGCGCGACCAGCAAGGCCTATGATTCGTTTGCGGCGTTTGAAAGTGATCAAATCGTAAAATAAATGGGTGGCCAAAGAAATTGTCGGATTTGATTCATGGGCGCACACTTACCGTTGAATGCAATCAACGGACGACAGCAGCCTTTTGCGGCAATATGTTGAAAATCGGTCGGATGACGCCTTTTCCACCCTGGTGGCACGGCACGTCAATCTGGTTTATTCCGTGGCCATGCGCCAAGTCGGCAATCCCGGCCAGGCCGAGGAGATCACTCAGGCGGTCTTCATTATTTTAGCGAAAAAGGCGGGGCAATTGCGGCATGACAAGGCCCTTTCCAGTTGGCTTTTCCAAACCACGCGGTTGACCGTGAATAATTTTATCCGCAGCGAAACCCGGCGTCTTCATCGTGAACAAGAGGCTTATATGCAATCCGCTTTGAATGAATCAGGCAGTGATGTTTGGCCGCAGATCGCGCCGTTGCTGGATGCGGCGGTG
>CAIYOY010000344.1 GCA_903927905.1 uncultured Verrucomicrobiales bacterium
ACGCTGCTGCGGGTCACAGACCCGCGCTCCGGCCCCACTGAAGTATGCTCCATTCTTCAAAGTAGCCCACTACCGAATAATTGATGCATTTGCTTTTTGGCCTAAGAAGCGGTATTTCAGGGGCGGGTCGCCAGCCGCTGACTGCAAAGCAAGCACCGGCGGCCCCCCAGGACTATGTATCACTTAGCTTTAAAAATGTTGCTCGGGGACCGGGCCAAATACATCATGCTGATCAGCGGGCTGACGTTTGCCACCCTGCTGATGACCCAGCAGTCGGCGGTTTTTTGCGGCTTGATGCTTTGGACCACGGGGAATTTGCGCAATATGAAGGCCAAAATCTGGGTGGTGGATCCCAAGGTGCAGCAGGCCAATGAAGTCAAGGCCCTGCGCGACACGGATGTCAGCCGCGTCCGCTCCGTTCCGGGCGTGGCCTGGGCGGTGCCACTTTACTGGGGCGTGCAACAAAGCAAATTATCGGACGGCAGTTTCAAATCGGTGCAATTGGTCGGGCTGGATTCGGCCACATTGGTTGGGCGTCCGGGCAAAATGCTGGCTGGCCGGCTGGAGGATTTGCGCCTGCCCAAGTGCGTGATCATTGACGACTTGGCGGTGGAGCGTTTCAGCATCGGACGGAAAACGCCGCTGGGCCTGGGCGATACTTTTGAAATCAACGATCAGGAGGCGCGGATCGTCGGGCTGTGCCGGACGGAGAAATCATTTTTTGGTTATCCTTACATCTTCACCACTTACGACCAGGCTCTCCAATTTGCCCCCAAGACGCGCAAGATGCTGAGCTTCATCCTGGCTGAACCGGCCGCCGGGGTGAGTCCGGAGCAAGCCTGTCAAGAGATCCAAAAAGCCACGGGGTTGAAGGCTTACACCGAGGAGCAGTTTTTTTGGTCAACCATCCGCTGGTATTTCAAGAACACCGGCATACCCATTTCCTTCGGCACCACCATTGTGCTGGGTTTTATTGTCGGCATCGCGATCGCCGGACAGACGTTTTACACCTTTGTCCTGGAAAACCTGCCGCATCTTGGAGCCTTGAAGGCGATGGGGGCGAGTGACGGGATGATTGCGCGGATGTTGCTGCTCCAGGCTTTTGCCGTGGGATTCATCGGCTATGGGTTGGGCGTGGGGTTGACGGCCTTCTTTGGCTTCATGGTGCTAAAGAAGGGGCAGCCGCCATTTATGATGCCGTATCAGATTCCGCTTTTTACCTTTGTCGTCACTCTGCTTATTTGCACCTTTGCCGCTTTGTTGGGCATCCGCAAAGTCCGCAACCTCGAACCGGCGGTGGTGTTCCGTGGCTGATTCGCAATCCATCGAAACCCGGCGCAAACTAACGGTGAACGTGCGCAACGTCACCAAAACCTTTGGCGCAGGCGAGTCCCGGGTCTTCGCCTTGAAGGAGGCGAATTTCGACGCCCGCGAGGGGGAGATGCTGCTCATCGTCGGCCCCTCGGGCTGTGGCAAGACGACCCTGCTCAGCGTCATTGCCGGCACGCTGAAATTTGATTCCGGCGAGATCGACGTTTTCGACTGTTCTTTGTCCGCTTTGAATGCCGCGCAGATCACCGAGTTCAGGCGAAAAAACATCGGATTCATCTTCCAGCAATTTCATTTGATACCAACCCTGTCCTGCGTGGAAAATGTCAGCGTGCCGCTGCTGATCAACGGCGTGAATCGCCGGGTGGCGGAGGAAAAAGCCTTCGGTCTGTTGCGGCAAGTGGGCATGGACAACAAGGCCCGGGAACGGCCGGGCAATCTCTCCGGCGGCCAGCAACAGCGCATCGCCATTGCCCGCGCCCTGGTCCATGACCCGCGAATGCTCATCTGCGATGAACCGACCTCGGCCTTGGACCGGGAAAACGGCGCCAAAACAATGGAGATCCTTTGCACCGTTGCCCGACAACCGGGCCGCACGGTCGTGGTCGTGACCCACGATAACCGCATTTTTCAATACGCTGACCGCATGGCGGAAATGGAGGATGGCCGGGTGCAGCGCGTGCACGAAAACCCGAGTCATTTCAAAACCGGTCTGCCTTAAGATATTATTATGATCCTGTTCCGAAAAATCAGTTTTTACCTGGCCCTCGTCGGGCTAACCGCCACGATTATCATCGTCCGAAAACTCAGCGCCGCCATCCCGACGCCCGTTCCGCTGGCCGAGCCGTCACGCTCGCCGTTCAAGCGAACCGTGGCCGCCACCGGCATCATTGAGGCACGGCGGGAAAATGTGAAAATCGGCGCCACCAAAAGCGGTTTGATCGCCAGGGTCATGGTTGAGGTGGGCGACCAGGTG
>CAIYOY010000345.1 GCA_903927905.1 uncultured Verrucomicrobiales bacterium
CCAAATCCTGCAACAGACGGCCCTGAAGAATTTTCGCCATCTCAGGCAATTTATTATGAGCCCCGCCCAGCGGTTCAGGAATGATCTCATCCACCAAACCGAGGGCGAGCAAATCTTTCGAAGTGATCTTGAGCGCTTCGGCTGCTTTGGGAGCTGCGGAGCGTTCCTTCCAGAGAATGGCGGCGCAACCTTCCGGGCTGATGACCGAGTAATACGCGTTTTCCAGGATGAGAACACGGTCGGCCACGCCGATGCCCAACGCGCCGCCCGAGCCGCCTTCGCCGATGACCACCGCGATAATCGGCACTTCAAATAACATCATTTCGCGCAAGTTCACCGCGATGGCTTCGGCGATGTGCCGTTCTTCCGCGCCGATGCCGGGATAAGCGCCGGCCGTGTCAATCAAAGTGATGATGGGCAGGCCGAATTTGTCCGCCAGTCGCATCAAACGCAGGGCCTTGCGATAACCTTCGGGATGGGCCGAGCCGAAATTGCGTTTGATGTTGTCCTTGGTGCCCCGGCCTTTTTGCGTGCCGATGAGCATGACCTTGTGGGTGCCGAGCTTGGCAAAACCGCCGACGATGGCGTTGTCATCCGCGTAGAGCCGGTCGCCATGCAATTCCGTGAAATCAGAAAAAGCCGCGCCTGCGTAATCGAGGGTAAAAGGCCGCTCCGGATGCCGGGCGATCTTAACCCGGTCCCAGGCGCTGAGATTGGCAAAAATCAGGCGCTTGGTCTCGGCGATCTTCTTTTCGATGATCGTGACCTCTTCCTCGAAGCTGATGCCCAGCGAGTGGGTCTCAGGATGTTTCTTCAAGTCCTCCAACTTGCGCTGCAATTCCAGGATCGGCTTTTCAAAATCAAGCTGATGTTTCATGCGGCCAAGATTTTATGGGCGTTGGGCGGCAAAGGGCAATGGAGAATTATTAAAAATTTGGCGTGATATTTTGCCGGGGCAATCTTAATTTGTAGGCATGATTTGGATCATTGCACTTCTCTGCCTCGGCTTGGCCGGGTTATTTGGCTTTTTCTCCGGGCCGATCCGTGTGGCCGCGACCCTGCTTGGTTTGTTGTTCGGCACCGTTTTGGCCAACCCGCTCGCGCCGCTGGTCAAGCCCATCCTGCCGCACATCGGCCTGCATCATCCCGGTTGGCAAATCATGGTGCCCCAAGCCATCGCCTTTCTTGCCGTTCTGATTGTTTTCAAAATCGTGGGGAGCGTGTTGCATCGCAAATTGAGCGTTCATTACAAATACAACGAAGATGACAAACGTTACTACCGCTGGGCGCGTTGCTACGGCCGGCTTGGCCTCTGTTTGGGTTTGGTGAACGGTGCCGTTTATTTTTTCCTGCTCTTGATTCCGATCTATGTCGGCGGTTATTTCACCCAGGCCGCCGGCGTGGGCGAGGGCGATCCGGCTGGTGCGCAGTTATTGAGCAAAGTGCGGACGGAAATGCACGATTCCAAATTGGATCACGTGGTGGCAGCCTACGATCCCACTCCGTCCGATGTCTATAAAGCCTCGGATATCGTCGCCCTGATTTTGAAAAATCCGCTGCTGGAAAGCCGCTTGTCGCATTACCCCGTTTTCCTCAGCCTTGGTGAACGTCCCGAATTCCAAGCCTTGTCCAAGGATATCCAACTCCAGCAACTGATCCAGACTGGCGGAAAAATCACGGAAATCATCGCTTATCCCAAAGTCCAGGCCATCGTCACTAATGCCGACATCAGCAAAGAAATCATCGGTCTGGTGGGCAACGATTTGGGCGATCTGCACGAATATCTCACGACCGGCAAATCGCCGAAATACGACGAAGAAAAAATTCTGGGTTATTGGACCGTGGATGAGCGGGCCACCATCCTGGCATTCAAACGGAAAAATCCCAACATGCCGCTGCTGGCCCTGAACAAAGAGCGCGTTCGCATCATGCCGATCATTCGCGGCCTGACCCTCACCGCCACCACGGAAAAACAGGCCATCTTGAAAAAAGAAAATCCCGGCGATGGCACCTCGACCGTTGTTTGCTCTGGCACCTGGGTCAAAGAAGGCGACAATTATTCGCTCAATCTACCGGGTAATCAGCCGGACAAGGCCGATGTCGTTCTCAGCGGTGAAGACCAGATTCAAGTGCCGCGCCTCAGTTTGACCCTGGTTTTCAACAAGGAATAAACGCGGAGTGCGGACATTCCTGTCCGCAGCGGTGTGACCGGCAAAAAACGCGTCGGAATTAACCTGAACCTGCCCATCCGCGCCAGCTCTTTGGCTGGAACCAAACAACTCGTCCGCTCCACCTCGCTGCGGACAGGAATGTCCGCACTCCGTTTTTAAAAATTCCTCAGAACGCCGAATCGGAGTTCGGCGTTCCAGTCGGCCCCCACAATTTTTCCATCATTTCCCGTTGCGGCACGAAGGGGCATTTGGCTTTCGGCGTTTTGTGCGCGTCGTCGAGCTTTTGCAGGGCCAATTGCGCGCCGGTCATCACGCTCAATTTGCCAAAAGCTGTGTTCAGCTTGTGCGTGGCTTCGTCCAATGCGCCCCAGCGTTCTTCCTCGGTTCGCTGCCACAAGGTCGGTTGCGTGTCCAAGCGGGCGAGATTCCACATGGCGATGCGGATTTGGCGCACCGGTTTATAAGCGGCTGACATGCAGTCGCGAAACAGTTCTTCCAACGCGCGGTTGATGACGGAGTTTTGAAATTGCGCGTGTTGAAAACGATGACTGCCACCGACCTCGGTGAAATCGTTGAAGCGGATGGTCAGGCTGATTTCCCGCGCCTGAAGATGTTCGTGCCGCAGTTGCCCGGTCAGACGCGTGGCTTCGCTCAAGGTAAAAGTCAGGGCGGCCTCATAATCCGGCTCGTCGTAGGGCAGAGTGGTGTTGCTGGAAATGGTGGTGCGATCTTTTACTTCCAACACCAAAGGTTGATTCCACCGGCCATTCGAGAACAGCCACAATTGCTGCCCCCAGATGCCGAACTTTTGTTTCATCAGCATGGAGGGCAATTTCGCCACGTCGCCGAAAGTTTTCGCACCGAGAGCGGCCAGGGAACGCTCGCGATTTTTGGCGATGCCGCTCAATTCGCGCACCGGACGATCGCGCAAAAATTCCTCCTCTTGGCCAGCCGGAACTTCGATGAATCCAGGCTTGGCCGCATCGGTCGCAAGCTTGGCCAGCCACGATGAACTGCCCAACCCGCCGGACATTGGCAGGCCGACTTCTTTGCGCACACGCTCGCCGATGCCTTTGATGTAATCGAGCGGCGTGGTGTTGCGCCAGACGTGCTGATCCATGGTGGTGAAATCCAGAAACCCTTCATCAATCGAAGTCGGCAGCATCACGGGCGCGTATTGTTCCAGGATGCGAAACATATCGAGCGAGAGCCGCCGATATTCGTCGTAGTGCGGTTTGCACAGGACTCCTTTGGGACACAAATTTTTCGCCTCGAAACAAGCCATTCCCGTTTTGACACCGAATTTTTTGGCGATGCGATTGGCCGCGATGACGATGCCGTTGCCATTGCGCCCGCCGCCGACATACACGGGGCGGCCTTCCAGTTTGCGATCCAGGGCGATTTCGCAACTGGCGAAAAAGCTGTCGCCATCAACATGCAGAATGCGGTTGGCCGGTTTCATGGGCGTCCACCAAAATAATCCAATTCACCCTGCCGCGAAGAAACAAACTTGGAAAAAGTTATTCACATGGACAGCGGATGGCCAACCGTCTTCGGAGCGCGGTTCTGTGAACCGCAGCGGGTA
>CAIYOY010000346.1 GCA_903927905.1 uncultured Verrucomicrobiales bacterium
ACGCTGCTGCGGGTCACAGACCCGCGCTCCGACAAAATCTTGACTCTCAACTCTCATCTGACAACTCTCAACCGAAATGAATTTACTCGTTACCGGTGGCGCGGGATTTATCGGGTCGAACCTGATCCATCACATCATTGATCGGCCGGAGATCAAGCGCCTCGTCAACCTCGATTGCCTGACGTACGCGGGCCATCTGGAAAATGTCGAGGGCGTGGCGAAGCATCCAAAATACAGTTTTGAAAAAGCCGATCTGCGAGACAAATCGGCGGTGGTGAACATCGTTGAAAAACACGCCATCTCGCACGTCTTGCACCTCGCGGCCGAATCGCATGTGGACCGCTCCATCACCGGCCCCGGCGATTTCATCAGCACCAACATCGTCGGCACTTTCAATTTGCTCGAAGCCTGCCGGGGGCTTTGGCTCAATCCGCAGTCCACAATCCGCAATCCGAAGTTTCACCACGTTTCCACCGATGAAGTCTATGGCTCGCTGGGCGATACCGGTCTCTTTACCGAAACAACGCCCTACGCTCCCAACTCGCCCTATTCCGCGAGCAAAGCGTCGAGCGACATGCTGGTGCGCGCTTATCATCACACCTACGGCCTGCCGGTCGTCACGACCAATTGCTCGAATAATTACGGCCCGTTCCAATTTCCTGAAAAATTAATCCCCGTTATCATCGAAAATATCTGCGCGCGCAAACCTCTTCCGGTCTATGGCGATGGGATGAATGTGCGCGATTGGCTCTACGTTCGCGATCACGCCGAGGCGCTCTGGCAAGTCCTGACCCGGGGTAAACTCGGAGAAACCTACAACATCGGCGGTCACAACGAATGGCCCAACATCCGTATCGTGGAATTGATTTGTGATCTGATGGATGAACTTGCGCCGCACCTGGGTGGCCATTCCCGCAAACTGATCACCTTCGTCAAAGACCGTCCCGGCCACGATCGCCGCTACGCCATTGACGCCGGCAAAATCCAACGCGAACTTGGCTGGACTCCTGCCCACACTTTCGAGACAGGCATCCGCGAAACCATCCAATGGTACCTGGACAATCAGGAATGGGCCAAGCGCGTCAAAGCGAAAACTTAATCCCGAAAGTTCACAAAACTGAGGGACGCGGGAAATTCATGTCCGCGCACCGCCGTGATCACGCCCTGCAAATCATCCCGACTCTTACCGGTGACGCGAATGGCATCACCCTGAATCTGGGTTGTGACCTTCAGTTTTGTTTCACGAATGAATCCAGTGATCTCTTTGGCCACCGGTTGTTCGAGACCTTGCTTGATCTTGATGACCTGCCGCGCATGACCGAGCGGCGAAATATCCGGGTCCTTGGACTCAACACTTTTCAAACTGATCTGGCGCTTGGCCAGCTTGTTGATGACGATTTCGTGCAGCGAAGTGACTTTGAAGTTATCCTCGGCCGAAAGCTTGATCTCGTTCTTTTCCAGAACGATCTCGGCCTTGGAGCCTTTAAAATCAAAGCGGTTGGCGAGTTCCTTTTTCGCAGTATTGACCGCATTTTCAATTTCCATTGAGTTCACTTCTGAAACGATATCGAATGATGGCATGGGGAGAAAATAAACTGGGCGCGACCAAAGAAAAAGCATTTTGTGGCGTTGGATCAAACCAAGGGAGGAGCGGTCAACAAGCTTTGATCCTCTGCTGAAAGGTGTCTTTGCGCCAGACGACGGTAATGTGCACGGAATATCCGTGCCGTCCGATCCCAGGAAAATTGGCTGACTCGATCATGCCCCCGGGCGATCAAATCTTGGCGTAAAGTTGCATCCGTCCAAACCCGGAAAATATGCTCCGACAGTTTTGAAATATCATCCGGACCACAGAGCAGAGCCGCGTCGCCGGCTTGCGCAGGCAGGCAGGTAACATCCGAACAGATAACCGGCAGTCCGGCATGAAATGCCTCCATGATTGGCAGCCCCCACCCCTCGAATTTGGTGGGAAACACCAAGGCCCGGGCCAACCGGTAAAGACTTTCCAATTCCAGTTCGGTGACAAAGCCGACAAATTTGACTTGGTCAGACATACCCAGTTTTTGAATGGAATCCTGAAGTTTGGGGAAGGACTCATTCATTTGGCCGGAACAGACAAAGGGAATTTTCAGGCCGCGTGTTTCTTTAAGAAGCTTCAATGCCTGAACAACGGCGATATGATTTTTGTGCACCCAGGTTTGTCCGGGAAGGAAAATAAATGATTCCGGCAGTTGGAATTTATTCTGAGTGCGTTGCAAATCGGCGGGCGAGGGGGCGGGGGCATCAGTCCAGGCGCCCCAGGGGACGACTTGGATTTTTTCTGCCGGGAGGCGCAGATGATTGATCAAATCCTGCTTTCCCCATTGAGACATGGCGACCACCATCTGGGCCTGCTGGCAAAAGGCGCGGTAAAGAACGGCTCGGCGCCAACGCTCCCGCGCGGAAAAGATTTGCGGATAATGAAGATGTTGGAGATCGTGCGGCTGATATATGTTGGGTAATGAGGTCAGGAAGGCATGTTGCTGGGTAAAATGAATGAGATCAAAACCAGCATCCTCCACTTTCCCGTCAGATACGGGAGGTTTGAAACCGAGGCGCATCACAGGGTAACTGGCCCAATGCCACCCGCGTTTGAGCCACGTAATCCGGGCCAGCCGCTTTCTTAAAATATTTTTTGGGGCGGACGGCCCTGAAAAAAGACGGCAAGGCCCCTTAAGGTAGGGGCTGATCCAATCGTTGGCGTCGGCCAGAGTATGAAAGTGATATTCTTCATCTCCGTCAGTGAGTTTGGAAAACCCCGTAGCGAGGCCAATGACAACTTTGGCCCCGCCGCCGATGGTGGCGTCGGGCAGACGGGCGTCAAGACAGATTCGGAGCGGCTTCACAATTATGGGATCTTCGAATTGTTAATCGCCTGCACAACTTTTTCTGCGTCGGCTGGGGCCAGAGAAGGCTGTCGGCATAGATAATGGATCAGGGTGGCGAGTCGGCGATTGACCGCCAGCTTAAACAAGACTGGAGAGAGAGACCGGCGCGTCAATAAATGATAAAACACGCCGTCGGAATAAAGTTTGAGCTGAAAACGGCGCGCAATTTCTTCCAAAGACTTGTGGGAATAGAACGAAACATGCTGGCCGTGTTCCAGCGCATAATACTTCCATTCGGTCAGAGCAGGTTTGCAATGCGGTTGCAATTCTGTGCTGAAAAAAATGTGATCGGAAAAGGAGAGCATACGTTCGATCTCCGCCATCGGATCGGGCAAGTGTTCGAAGACCTCGAAGGTGGTCAGGAGTTCAAATTGTTTACGCGGTTGCGTCTCAGCCTCAAAGTCAGGTGCAAACAGATTGTGGCAATGTTTGTCCAGCCGGTAAAAATCGAACCCCTCATCCCGCATGAGCCGAACCAGCATCCCATAGCCGCCGCCATAATCAATGAACCGTCCTTTTGCTTCGAAAAAAAACAGGATCAGAGTTCGGGTAGCCTTGGCAAGGCGAAGATTCCGCGCGACATAGCCCACATCACTGCGGTTGATCGGTTCGGCATAGGCTTCAGTCAGCCAGTAGGGTTCCTCCGTCTGGATAAACTCACAATTCGGGCAGGCAAAATACTGCACCTGGTGCTTCTGTCTCAGCCGGCCAGTAGCAAAGGACTCGGCCTGGGTGCCGCATATTTTGCAATTCATCAGGGGCAATCTGCGGGAAAAGTCCACATCAAGCCAATAGAAATTTATTGTCCGCCCGGAAAATCAACGCTTGCTAAGAAAAACAGGCGGGCCGCACAATTCACCGGCTCAACATGCTCATGGCAGAAATAAACACGAGATTGCAATGGTTGGCGGCGAAGCTTAAGAGGCTTGGCTTCTTCCTGCGGTTGCGGCCTTTTGATGTTTCAAACGTCCAGGGACGGGCGGACGAACGGCATCGCCGGATTGTTTTGACGGCGTTAGTGGCGACGATGGCCAAGGGAGTATCGGCTTTGACTGGTTTTATTTCCCTGCCATTAACCTGGCATTATCTGAACAGTGAACAACAGGGCATTTGGCAAACTTTCAGTCAAATCATCATTTTCATGGGTTTTGCCGATTTGGGGATTGGCAGTGGACTGCTCAACCGTATTTCCGAGGCTCATGCCGAACAGGACCGACCTGCGGCCCAGCGGATTGTTTCCAGCGCCTTTTTTATGCTCCTGGCTATTGGCGCAGGGTTATTCCTGGTGTTTGTTGGCCTTTACCCGCACTTGAAGTGGGCCAACTTATTGCACTTGGAATCGAGCCTGGCTATCAGGGAAGCAGGACCGGCCGCCATGATTTGTGCCGCGTGTTTTGCGTTGAACCTCCCGCTGGGAATCGTGACCCGAATCCAACTGGGACATCAGGAGGGATTTATCAACAGCCTCTGGTCCATGGCGGGAAACTTGCTGGGATTGATCGCCGTACTGACGGCCATTTCCTATCACGCCGGTTTGCCCTGGCTGGTCCTCGGTTTGGCGGGTGGCCCGGTCGTCGCCCAAATGTTGAATGGCAGCATCCTCTTTTTCCATCAACGCCCGTGGTTGTGGCCCCGGTGGCGCGATGCCAGTCTGGAGGCGACCGGGCTGCTGATGCGGTTGGGCTCCGTTTTTTTTATCATTCAAATGGCTTCATCATTGGCTTATTACACGGATAATTTCATCATCGGCCACCAACTGAACCAAAGCACCGTGGCCAATTATTCCGCCGTGGCCAAAATGTTCAGTTTGGCCCCCATGCTCATGGAAATGTTCTTAAGTCCGCTCTGGCCAGCCTATAACGAAGCAATGGCGCGAGAGGACTTTGTCTGGGTTAAAAAAACATATTTGCGCTCACTGAAATTAGTTTTAGGGGTGACGTTATCTTTGGCGGTGGTTCTGGTGATTGGCGGAGGCCCGATTCTTCGACTCTGGACCCGCCAGCCACTTTATCCCAGCTTTTCATTGCTGCTGGGCTTTGCCCTTTGGAGCACCCTGGCTGTTGCCGGATCGGCCACGGCCATGTTTCTGAATGGCACGGGGGCCATCCGTTTTCAAGCAGGTTGCTCCATCGCCATGGGAATCGTCGCCCTGCTCGCCAAAGTTTTTTTCTGCCGTTGGTTCGGGCCGTTAGGTGTGGTTTGGGCCACCGCCCTGTCGTATTTTTTTTGCATCGCCTTGCCCATGGCGTTCTTTGTGCCGAAACTTATCTTGCGGATGCAGACTCGCGCCTTGCCGTAAATTCATGTGGCCTATACAATAATGATAGATTTAGGCCCGAAGCCTCCTTGGGAGGGTTGTGCCGTTAGATGAGTAAATTTGAATGATAAATCCGTCACAATTAAAAGGATTGTTTATCTTTGCCGTGATCATCCCGCTGGCGATCATGATCGGCTATCTTTTTGCGCAGGAGGGTGATCCCTTTAGTGTCCTGGTCTTGGGCTTGATCTTGTTGACGTGCTGCCTGCCCTTCTTGCTGAAGTCACATCAATTGATCTTGATTCTGAGTTGGAATGCGGCCGTGGAAGCATTTTTTCTACCCGGGCAGCCCGCCTTGTGGATAGTCATGGCCTTTGTGAGCTTCTTTTTTTGTGTGATGCAACGAACGGTCAATCGCGAAACCCGGTTGATCAACGTGCCATTCCTAACGCGACCGCTGATAGCGCTGGGTTTAATTATTATCATAACGGCGTTGGCCAGAGGCGGAATTGGCTTGCGATCATTTGGTTCAAGCATGATTGGAGCAAGACGTTATGTGGCGGTTATAGCAGCGATTGTTGGTTATTTTGCCTTGAGTTGCCGGACCATTCCCCGGAATCGCGCCGTCTTATATGCGTCCCTTTTTTTTCTGACCGGCATTTCAGCGGCAATGTGTGATTTGATCTATGCTGCGGGATCATCTTTTTATTGGTTGTATTATATTTTCCCGCCGGAACTGGCCCGCGCGCAGGCCACTTCTGTTAATACCGATTCTGAAATTTATCGCATTGAAGGCGTGGCGTGGGCTTCACTGGCGTTTTTCAGTTTCATGCTAGTTAGGTACGGGGTGCGTGGCATTTTGGATATCCGGCGTATCTGGCGGTTAATCGCATTATTGCTGGTCGTGGCCGTTGGACTTTATGGCGGATTCCGATCAAGATTCTTTTGGGTGGTTTTGCTGTTTACTATCCAGTTTTGTCTGGAAGGGTTATGGCGCACCCGCTGGCTCCCTATTTTGTTGGGACTGTGTTTTCTCAGTATGATAATTGTTCTCCCAAATACTGATAAACTCCCGCCTTCCATCCAGCGCAGCCTCAGTTTTTTGCCCGTCAAAATTGATCCTGTTGTTGTCGCCGACGCGCAAGAAAGCGCCCAATGGAGATTTGATATGTGGCGGCAATTAAGGCCCTCCATTCCAAAATACTTCTGGTTGGGTCAGGGCTATACCTTTTCTGCGTTGGAATTCGAAGTGATGCAAGAAGGCTACCGGCGAGGCACGGCCAAAAGCTATGAATCTTTTATACTCACTGGGGAATACCACAATGGAATCCTGTCAGTTATTATTCCATTTGGTATTTTTGGCTTGGTCTCATTCCTTTGGTTTTTGGTTGCAGGAATCCGGGCGTTGACATGCAACTTTCGTTATGGTGATCCTGGCTTGCGAATCGTAAACGCATTACTTCTGGCTTCTTTTTTAGCCAAGGCGTTATTTTTCACCTTGAGTGGAGCCCTCAGTCTGGAACTCGCCGTTTTTACCGGGACATTAGGGTTAAGCGTTGCCTTGAATGGTGGTGTCAAACGCAAACCGCTTGCCTCGCAAGCCCTTCCCATCCCCATTTTGGCCTCAACTTTGGCATGATACCGCCGCCAAAAATTTCCATCGTCACTCCCTGTTTCAACAGCGAGCGGACGATTCGAGAAACCCTGCTTAGCGTGCAGAGTCAGCGCTATTCCAATTTGGAACACATTGTCATCGACGGTGGATCTACTGATGGAACCCTGAAAATTCTGCAGGAGTTTCCCCAAATCATTTGGGTTTCCGAAAAAGATGAAGGATTGTACGATGCCATGAATAAGGGCATTGCTCGGGCCACCGGCGAGTTTATTGGAATTTTGAATTCAGATGACTGTTTTCGACCGGACGCGCTGAATAAAGTTGCCTCCGCCATTCAAAAGAACCCCGAGTGGGAGGCCCTGTTTGGTGACGTCGTCTATGTAGATGGTGATGGTCGGGAGATTTTTCGGCGGGAAGAGGCGGTCTTTGACTATGATGTTCTGCGCTATTGGCTGAATTATGTAAATCATCAGACCCTCTTTGTGCGCAAGTCCCTTTATCAACGCATGGGTACCTATCACCACCATGATTTTGTCCATTGTTGCGATTATGAATTTCTCCTGCGTATCGGCCGGGAAAAATGCCCGGTGGGCCACGTCCCGGCCTTTTTGGTGAATTTTCGCTATCATTCGCGCGGCCAATCCTCCGATTTACGGGTGATCGCCAACATGGGGCGAGAACGGCGGCAAATTCAGAGGCAATACGGGGTTCCGGCCCGTTGGGCGAAAATTCTGAGCTTCTACGGACGTCTTACCCGGCAATTTCAAAAATTGATCTATCGCGGAAAATGTGACTTAATCCCTGGTAACTGGTTGCTGAAAAAACATCGCCATGCGAACAATGATTTTTCTTCCAATGCCAGCTTTGATAAAAAGGATGCCCCTAAGCCCTAGCCATGGAGCCGAAATCAAAATTACTCGTGATTGAACTATGGGCGTTGGGCGATTTGGTTTTGGCCACCCAATTCCTGACCGCCGCCACCAAAACATATGACGTGACACTTCTCGCCAAACCCATCGCCCGGGAATTACAACCCCATCTTTGGCCTGGCGTTCAAGTCATACCCTTTACTTTTCCTTGGACCGCCTTTACCCGAAAATACGCCCTGTTTGCCTGGCCTTGGCGACCGCTGGCCTCCGTCATCCGTCAATTGCGACAATCCCACTTTGATCTGACTGTTTCCGCCCGGTGGGATCCGCGCGATCATTTCCTCATGGCCTTGACCAGAGCCAAAAAGCGCCTCGGCTTTCCCCGCCTGGCCAGCAGCCTGTTCCTCACCCAGCCGTTGCCCCAGCCATCCCCCGAACACCGCTACGAACACTGGCGGCGATTGGGAGAAACACTCGGGTTTAACCTTCCCTCCAAAGATCAAATCATCTTCCCTCCGCGCAACAGCCGCTTGATCCTTATCCATGCCGGAGCCGCGCAATCCGCCCGAATTTGGCCCTTGGATCGATTCCACTCTATGGCCCGGCGCTTGCGTCAGGAAAACCACTTGGTGAAAATCGCCTGCAACCCCGACCAGCGCCAATGGTGGCTGGATCACGCCGAAGATGTCATCACTCCAGGCACCATTTCAGAATTGGTTGTCCTTATAAAAACCGCCGGATTATTTATCGGCAACGATTCCGGCCCCGGCCATTTGGCCGCCGCCATGGGCCTCCCAACTTTCACTTTGTTTGGCAATCAGTTCCCCGCTGCTTTTGCCCCATTGCACCCGCAAGCCGAATGGATAGAAGGCGCTCCCTGTCCCTACAAACCCTGCTATGATTCTTGCCGATTTCCCACGCCAGAATGCCTCTACCACATTACCGAACAGGATGCCTGGCTGAAATTAAGTTCCTTCATCTCCCGACATTTGCCTGCTTCGCCCGATAAGTGACGCTTGGCCAGATTAAAACTTTTCCCTGCCCCCCGTTCCCGCTACATTTCTGGCATGAAAGAACAGTTTGAAAGAATCTACGCCCGGAACGAATGGAAGTTTGGGTCCGGTGAAGGTTCCCTGCCTGTTTACACCACCGAGTACAGAAAACTCATTGAGTCATTTCTCCAAAAAAAACAAATTCAAACCGTTCTTGATTTTGGTTGTGGCGACTGGCAATCCTCCCGCCTGATTGATTGGGGCAAAGTCCAATATGTTGGCTTCGACATTGTTCCCCAAGTCATCGCCGACAACCGGGCAAAATACCAAAAAGCAAACCTTGCCTTTGAACTGTTCAACGGAGATTTTAACACTTTGCCGAACGCCGACCTCATTATCGTCAAAGATGTTTTGCAACATTGGTCCGAGGCTGCCATTATCCGATTTCTTCCGGTATTCGCCCGTTATCCCAATGCCCTGGTCACCAATTGCATCAACCCCGGCTCCACCCTCAACCCGGATATTCCTGATGGCGGTTTTCGCCCCTTGGACTTGCGCTTGCCTCCCTTCAATGTTGCTGCGGACGAGCTACTGATTTTTTCCAAATACAAAACCCCTTTGCACCGCTGGCTGGGCCGGGCCGCATGGACTAAAAAAGTATTACTCATTCAACCTGTCAATCAATAATCTTAGCACCGCGCCTGTGACAATAAGCAAAAATCTGTCCTTTCAGTTGGTAAAAAAAACCTTCGATTTTTTTGCCGCCACCCCACTGCCGCACTGGCCAAAGTTGGCGTGGTATTTGTTCGCCTGGCTTGCTTGGAAGATTATGGGGATAAAGCTCGGACAGGAATATATCCTTGTGTTCCGGCCTTTCAAAGTGGTGGTGGACGTCCAAGGCCGAGGCGGTCTTGTCTTCCTGCACGAAATCCTCGTCCGCCACATCTATGACGTTGCCGAGGTCGGGCAGAACACAACGGTGCGAACCGTCTTCGATGCCGGAGCCAACTGCGGTTTCTTTGCCCTTTACCAGGCAACCGCACACCCTGAGAGACGCGTATTCTGCTTTGAACCACATCCGGCCACCTTTCAGCACTTGCAAAAAAATATTGCGGCAAATCACCTGGAACAGAGGGTGTTTCCGATCCACGCCGCTGTTGGAGCCACGACTGGCGAATGCTCCATCCACATTTCTGAAGAATCAAGCATGGCCTTTGTCAATACCTCTCCCTTGCAGCTTCTCCAAGCGCCCAAGAGCGTCAAGGTCCCATTGATGTCCTTGGATGCCTTTGCCGAGAAAGAGGGTGTCTGGCCCGACTATCTGAAGATTGATGTTGAAGGGTTTGAGAGTGAAGTATTGCGTGGAGCGCCCCATTGTCTAGAACGCGCCCGCTGGGTGATGTTGGAGTACCATTCTCCAGCCCTTAAGGAAGAATGTCGCCTCTTGCTGATTAAGTCGGGGTTTGAGACGGAACAGATCGGCAACGAACTATGGTTTGGCCGCAAAACAAAGTCGCAATAAAACTCACTTTAGCCATCATTTCTCGCCTTCTTGGCGGTGGCGCGTCAGATTCGTTTAAGCCTCTTCCTGACGCGTGCGCAGAAGACAACCGTTTCTTCCGTCAAAACCCGTATCCAGCCCTTGATCCATCCAGGAAATCCGCTGCCATATAGCCGGCGATAATGGGCCAACCGGAACGCGGTGAATGGACGGCTGAAAGTGTCAAGATTTTGGAGCAGCGGCTTGCGGCCGGAACAATGAATGATACAAGGATTATTGATCTGGGTGGGCGGATGGTTCAATGAAAGCGGAAACGAACGCCGGCTCTCGGCCATCGAATGATCCGGCACGATATACTGGAAATCGCTGGTCGTGACTTGTATCCTGCCACTCTGGCGTCCCTTATAAACGAGATAATTGAGCATCCCTTGATCCCACATTGGAAAGACACCTGGATCTTTCTGCCACCACTCCTCCACCAGCAAGTAGTCCTCAAGACGAATTGCCCCACGTCTGGCGGCAAAAGCTCCAGCGCAAAAATAATCATTATGCGCCCATTCGTATTCAGGATCCAGTTTCTCGATTTTAAACGGGTTGAAATGCCATCGTTTGATGGTTTCCGCTGTGTAATTGTTGGATGGAGGATGACAGAAAGAAATGAAATCATTCTTTTCCAGATTCAATTGGTCGCGAGGATCTCCCCAAATTAAGGCATCGCTATCGAGATAAATAAAGGTTTCAAATGGACATTCCCAAAAGGCTAGGAACTTTGATCGGGTCGTGCCAGGCATAACCCTGCGCAGTTCGGGACAAGATGAATCCTGGACCCGGAGGACCTTAACCCCATAAAGCTGCTCGATTTCACTCAAAGAAAAATCGCCGTCGGCGATGACACAGATGGGGACATCCGGTAGGAAATGACGGATGCTGGCACAGGTAGCCTTGACTAGGAAATAATCGCCCTTGTAGCAGGCCGTAATGACACCGAATTGCATTTATTTATGATGAAAGTAATAAACCGAAGGCCCGTAAAAGCCAAGTTGCATCTGCCCCTTTCGATTTAATTTCGCATTATAGTTTTTGAGAGAAAACCGGCAAAAAGCAGGCCGAAGAACCTTCTTGCTCCTCTTCTGCCGGAATGGAAATGGCACTTGAAAATTATCTGGGACTCGGCTTAAATGCTTCCGTGTCCAATCTCACGCGTATCAGTCGGCAATTGGTCAGAGGAATTCCTTATCTCGAGAAAGAGATGAGACGGCGTTTATCCTTGAGTACCGGCAAGGTTTTTTCCACTCCCTCCTCCTTCTATGTGATTTTCAGCGGGAAGTGCAATTTGGCCTGCACTTTTTGCACCATTTACACCCAAGTTGAACCCATGCTTTCGAGGGAGGTTATGCTGAGAATTGTTCGCGAAGCCAAAGAACTTTCCGGCAAAGGTTTCAATATTTCTTTAAGCGGGGGCGAGCCAACCATTTACAAGCCACTCTACGAAACCCTCGAAACCGCGCAAAAACTTGGCGTGAATTTTGGTTTCACCACCAATGGTCTGGCCCTGACCAAACCAAACGTCGAGCGGATTCTCTCCTACAACCCTTTCAACATCAACGTCTCCCTCGAGTCCGTTGACCCGAAAATCAATGAAGCCCTCCGCCCCATGGAGAATGGAACTCACCGGACCTTGGACGGGCTTGGTAATCTTCTGGCTGAAAAAGAACGGATTGGATCTCGAGTCAGCCTGATTGTCAAACCCACGATCATGGAGCAAAATTATCGTGGGCTGCCGGATTTGGTGCGTCATTTTGGCCGGCATTCGACCATACAAATCCATTTTCAGCCGTATGTGGGGAAAATAGGTGATCCTTTCTGGGTGCGCGATTTGGATAATTTAAGGCGTGTTTTTGATGAAATTCTCGCTTTGCAAGAAGATGGCTACAGCGTCATCGGGAATGAAGATCAATTTCGTGGTTTTTGGGAGTATTTGGCGGATCCGCCCATTGCTGGGAATATGCGCCACCTTGATCTCGGTGGCCAAAAGCGAAATTGTGATATTGGCTTGCGTTCCATGTTCATCTATCCGAATGGGGATGTGTTCTTCTGCGATTTTCTCCAAAAACCCATCGGCAATGTTCACAAGCAAAGTCTCAAGGATATCGTCTACGATGCCACTGCCAATGGACAACGAAAACAGATGGTTTACTGCAACATTGATTGTCAGCAAACCTGCAAACGCCCCATTCCATTGAGTGTAAAAGCCAAGGCCTTCCTGAAGATGGGGTAGCTCTGCGGCCCTCTTTAACCGCCTTTGTTCATGCCTGCTGAATCCATACTGCGTGCCAATGTTTTGGGAGTCGGCCTCAGTGCCATCAACCCTGATTCAGCTTTGACTGCCATTGCTTCTGCCTTGGAGCAAAAACGCAAAGGCTACATCTGCGTCACCAATGTCCACGGCGTCATGGAAGCCCAGAAGGATGAATCCTTGCGACAGATTTTCAACCATACCTTCCTCTGTACTCCGGATGGGATGCCCATGGTTTGGGTTGGTCGTCTTCAGGGCCACAAGAACATGCGCCGCGTTTACGGCCCGGATCTCATGCTCGCAGTTTTGGCCATGTCCGAGAACCGCGGCTATCGTCATTTTTTCTACGGCGGCGCCAACGGCACGGTCGAAGTTTTGCGCCAAAAACTACAACAACGATTTCCCAAACTGCAAATCGTCGGGACCTATGAACCACCCTTTCGTCCGCTAAATCCCGACGAAGAAAAAAAACTCATCGAAACCATCCATGCCATCAAACCGGACATCATGTGGATTGGCATCAGTACCCCCAAACAAGACCGGTTCATGGCTGAATACCTCCCAAAACTCGATGTCACCCTCATGTTTGGCGTTGGCGCGGCCTTCGATTTTCACGCCGGCAATATCCGTCAGGCTCCCCGCTGGATGCAGAATTGCGGTCTGGAATGGTTCTTTCGCCTCTGCCGCGAGCCGCGCCGTTTGTGGAAACGATATTTTAAAAACAACCCGCTGTTTATCCTCGGGATCCTCGGCCAATTCACAGGGCTGAGAAAATACTCATTGAAGGATTAAGGCCATCTATTATCCTGCCCCGTTTACATATGAATTCAGGCAAAATAGTTGTGTGCGGTGGTGGCGGATTTATCGGTGGCCATTTGGTTGCCGACCTGCTCAAGCGCGGCGTCAAAGCAGCCGACATTCGCGCTGTGGATCTCAAACCCTTCTCCGAGTGGTACCAAAAATTCCCCGGCGTCGAAAATATCCAACTCGATTTGCAAGGTCTCGAAGCCTGCGATCAGGCCACCAAAGGTGCCAGCGTTGTCTATAACCTCGCCGCCGACATGGGCGGCATGGGCTTCATCGAAAACAACAAATGCCTTTGCATGTTGTCGGTTCTCATCAACACCCACCTGTTGATGGCGGCCAAAAAATACGGCGTCCAACGCTTTTTCTATGCTTCTTCCGCGTGCGTCTATAACGCGGACAAACAACGCGACCCCAACATCACCGCCCTCAAAGAAGCCGATGCCTATCCCGCCATGCCCGAGGACGGTTACGGTTGGGAAAAACTTTTTAGCGAACGCATGTGCCGCCATTTCCGCGAAGACTTCGGCCTCCAAACCCGCGTCGCCCGCTACCACAACGTCTATGGGCCTCATGGCACCTACGATGGCGGTCGCGAAAAAGCTCCGGCGGCCGTCTGTCGCAAAGTCATCCAGGCCAAACTTTCCGGCAAACATGAAATCGAAATCTGGGGCGACGGTCATCAAACCCGGAGTTTCCAGTACATTGATGATTGCCTCTACGGGACCGAAGCGATCCTGAACAGCGACATCCTTGAGCCGATCAACCTTGGTAGCAGCGAACTTGTTTCCATCAACCAATTAGTTGACATTGTCGAAGCCATCGCTGGGGTCAAACTCAAGCGCTCCTATAACTTAACCGCCCCAAAAGGCGTCAATGGCCGCAACTCCGACAACACTCTCATCAAAAAATATCTCGGCTGGGAACCCGGCACCAAGCTGCGCGACGGCATGGAAAAAACCTACCGCTGGATCTACGACGAGATGACGAAGAAGAAATAATGGGTTGTCTGCCCGTGACCGGCATTAAAAGTGGGCAAATGGATTCGCTTGCAGTAGAGTAAGTGGCTGACGGTATGGATCAAGACTCAGTCACAACGGCGGAAAATCGGGGAAATTTTTATGAGGCGCTGTGTGCCGCGGCTGCAAGGCTGCCGGACAAATTTATTTTTTTCAGCCTCTTGGCCGCGTGGTTCCTGCTTTTTCAATTCCTCGGCCATTGCTCCTTCAACTTCGCCAAAACCCCGTCCCTTTTCGAATGGATGTACAATGCCTACAACACTGAAGCCCTGGATTCCAAGCACGGGCAAGTCATTCCGTTTGTGGTCCTCGCCCTGCTGTGGGTCAGGCGTGAAGCATTGCTCCAAACCATGGGTGGCGTCTGGTGGCCGGGGCTTTTTCTGCTGGCGGTTGCCTTGGCCATGCACCTGCTCGGTTACTTTGCGCAACAACCCCGCCTTTCCATCGTCGCATTCTATTTTGGCCTCTACGCCCTGTGCGGATTGGCCTGGGGCCGTGGCTTTCTGCGCGCCACATTTTTTCCGTTCATTCTCTTTGCCTTTGCCATTCCCCTCGGCACCTTTGTGGAACCGCTGACCTTCAAACTCCAATTACTGGCCGCCCGCGCCACCACCTGGGTCACTCACGATTTGCTTGACATAAAACTCGAGCGCATTGGCACCAAATTGCTCGACGCCCATGGCACGCCCTACGAAGTCGTCGCCGCCTGCAGCGGCATCCGCAGTTTTTTTGCCCTTTTAGCCATCACCGTCATCTTTGCCATGCTCGAATTCAAATCCCTTTGGCGCCGTGCGCTTATTATTTTCTTCACCATTCCGCTGGCTTTTGTCTGCAACGTTCTTCGTCTTTCTGCCTTGATCGTCGCCGCCCAGGCCTACGGCCCGAAAGCCGGCTACTATGTCCACGAATCGTTCTGGATCGTGACCTACACCATCTCCGTTGGTTCACTTTTTCTCGTGGCCCGGTGGTTGCGCGAAAAACCGGAAAGGCTCCAGCCATGAAGTCCGCCAAATGGATCGTCTTTGGTCTGGCCCTGGCCATGATGGCGGGCACGGTAATGGTTTTATTCCAACTCAAAACCCGGCAACATTTGACCAGGCCGGGAGTCAAAGTTGGCTCGGCCCGCTTATATGATGAAGACACCAACCTGGTAGCTGAAACCGCTGTTCTCCTGCCCGCCAACTTGCCGGGTTGCGCTTCTTTTCCCCGCCCCATCGCAAAAAATGAGCTCGCCACCCTCCCCAAAGACACCACCTTTGGGCGCCGGGCCTATGCCTTCACGAATGGCTTTGCGGCCCTGATCCAGACTGTCCTCATGGGTTCCGATCGCACCAGCATCCATCAGCCGCAATTTTGTTTGACTGGCCAGGGCTGGACCATTGAAAAACAGGAAAATATAAGCCTGCGGATTGACCGCCCCTATCCTTACCTGCTGCCCGCCTTAAAGTTGACCGCTTCCAACATGATAAAAGACGAAAATGGCCACCCTCTGCTGGTTCGGGGCATTTACGTTTACTGGTTTGTTTCCGCCGATAAACTCACCGCCGGGCAGGGGACCCGCATGTGGTCCATGCTCAACACCTTGTTGCATCAGGGCTTGGTGGAACGCTGGGCCTACATCAGCTACTTTGCCGTCTGCCTTCCCGGCCGGGAGCAAACCACCGATGACCACCTTGAGGACTTCATCCGCCTTTCCCTGCCTGAATTCCAACTGACCACCGGTGCTAAAATACAGTGACATTGCTTTCAATCCATTCCCGCTGTAAATTGCCTTGCCAATAAAATGCTGCGCCGCGATCGCCAACTTCGAATCAAAATTTTCCAATGGGTGGACATGGCCCTTTTTGCCATCTCCCTTTGGCTGGCGCATGGGGTGCGCGCCCATTGGCAGCATTTTTATCTTTTCGGCCTGGATGTTTTCGGCCGTCCGGTGGGGGATTTTACCAGCGAAAATTTCAGCCTTTTCCTTGTCCTCATCCCCGGCGCGTTTCTTGCGCTCGATTGGCAGGGCTTCTATGACCGTCCCATTTTCGCCCCGCGCCGGCAAACCGCCGCGATTCTGGCCCGATCCAGTGTTATCACCGCCGTCGGCCTCGTCTTTATCCAATTCATGCTGCAACGCCCCGGCGGACGCAGCGTATTCGTCTTTTTCGCCTTCATCAGCTTTGCCCTGATGTTTTTGAAAGAGGAACTGATCCGTTCCATTTACCGCAGCAAACTCGGTCAGGCCCAATACCGCAAGCGCATCGTCCTCGTCGGGGCGCCCGATGACACCCAGCGCCTTCGCGCCCGCATGGCCCGTGGCCAGGACGAACTGGAAATCATGGCCGAATTCGATCTTGGCCAGATTTCCATTGAACATCTGGTTGTCTTTCTCCACACCCACTCCATCAACACCGTCATTTTCAACGCCCGCCACACCCTGTTCGGCAGCGTTGAAAAAGCCATTCAAGCTTGCGAACTCGAAGGCATCGAAGCCTGGCTTGTCGCCGACTTTTTTCAAACCAGCATCTCCCGCACCAGCCTCGACGATCTTTTTGGCCAGCCCGTTCTCGTTTTCCATTCCGGCCCGCAAAACCCCTGGCCTCGACTGGCCAAATTACTGGTGGATTTCTCCGGCGCCTTGGTTCTGCTGCTCGTTTTTTCGGTTCCGATGTTGATTGCCGCCATCCTGATCAAATTGACCTCGCCCGGCCCGATCCTCTTTCGCCAGCAGCGCAGCGGCGTCAACGGCAAACCCTTCACCATGTATAAATTCCGCTCCATGGTCACCGATGCCGAACAGCTCAAACAGGAACTCGCCCAATTGAACGAAATGTCCGGCCCGGTCTTTAAAATCACCAACGATCCCCGGGTCACCAAAATCGGCCGCCTGCTCCGTAAATACAGCATTGATGAATTTCCCCAGATCTTCAATGTCCTCCTCGGCGAAATGAGCCTCGTCGGCCCCCGTCCTCTGCCGGTGGATGAAGTCAATCGCTTCGACGACCCCGCCCATCGCCGCCGTCTCAGCGTCAAACCCGGCCTCACCTGTTTATGGCAAGTCTCTGGTCGCAACGCCGTCAGCGATTTCAAAGAATGGGTCCGACTCGACCTCGAGTACATAGACAATTGGTCCCTTGGCCTTGACTTCAAAATCCTCCTGCGCACCATTCCCGTCGTCCTCTTCGGCAAAGGCGCCAGCTAAAGCGTCCATTCGCGCCTTACTTCTTTTGCTCGGCTAAAAACTGTTTCCGATACTCTTTGCGGAACTGATTGCCCGCTGCTCCGCTCGTGATGCACGCGTCCCAATCCAGCGTTGGCCGCGGACCAACCGTGCGCGGCGCAATCAATGTCCCGCAGTAACGCTGCGACAATTCATGAAATGTCCGCCCCCATTCCTTCATCTGGCCGTCCGCTGTCAACAAACCGGTCAACTCGCTGCAATCCTTCGCCGTCGGATGGTCATACAAACCCCAATTCAACCACCCCGTCACAAACCCGGCCGACGTTTCGATTTCTCTCCGTAAAAATTTTGCCTGCTGCGCCTCGGTCCCGAGCGGATGCGCTCCATGATCAAATTTCGGCTTGTTCTTGCTCCCGTACCAGCCGAATTCCGCCAGCACCACTGGTTTTCCCGCCGCCGCCACTTCCCGCACAATGCCCTCAAAATAGGCCAGATTCGCCAATTCATCCGCCTCGCTGCGATATTCGTAACCGCCGCCTTCCGACGGATAAAAATGAATCTCCAGAAAATCCAAAAACTTCGCCTGCCGCTGTGGCACAAACCCGGTGAAATCATTGATCCCGCCCCAATAACGCGAAGGCACCGAAGTCTGCAAACATCCCACCGTCGTCAACGCTTCCGGGTCGCCGGCCTTGATCGCCGCCACTTGACGGCGCGTCCATTCATCGGCGATGTCCTCGCGAAGATGTTGAAAATCGAGCAACTCCGGGTCCTTGCTCGAGTTATGCGGTTTGGGCGCGGGAATATTTCCCAAGATCAGAATGTTCGTGCCATGCCAGGCCATTCTGATTTTTTCTACGGTGCCATATTTATTCTTCAACCAGGTGTTCCAGCGGCGGATGACGATCTCATTGTCCCATCCCACATCCGGCTCGTTTTTTAAATCATAGGCAAAAATGACATGCCGTCCACGATACCGGGCTGCGAATAATTTCCAAAATTCCTCCGTATAAACGAGCGTCTTTTCATCCGCAATGGCCACCGGTCTCCAATTCGGCGGTCCTTCCCAAAATTCCGGCCCCGTCGGATGCACGTAAATCCCGGCCTTTTCCGCCATCTCCAAAAACTGATCAAATTTGGCCAGCCCTTCCGGATTGAGTTGGCCTGGTTCAAAATGAAACGAATGATAGGTCAGAAAAACGCGGATACAATTCACCCCCAGGTCTTTCATTTTCGCAAAATCTTTCCGGGTGGCCTCGGCATCGAACTGTTTCCAGATCTGCGGCGCCCAACCGGTGTCGGGCCGGTAATAATTCACCCCGAACGGCACAAACGGTTTTCCCGCGTCATCCACAAAATGCCGGCCATCGGCGGCCACGCGAATTTTAGGCGGGGCTTGCGCGGGCGATTCCCCAGCCATTGAGGTGGAACGCGCCAGAAACAGGACCGCCGCCAAAACATAAGATTTCAGCGCAAAATTAGAATTCATTTTTTTCAGACTGACTCAGATCGGAACAACAGTGTATCAGACCGTTGACAATTTACATCATTCTCTTTTCCATCGGGAATATTAAGCGTAACTTCCAACGATGCCGTGTTTTCTTTCCATTCGAGAATTGCGGGTTTTGCTCGGGCTGATCGCGTGGTCGCTTGCGCTGGTCTGCCGGGCGGATGCGCCGGAATTTCGCGCTTTCTGGGTTGACGCCTACCATCCCGGCTATCGAAACGCCGCCGAGGTTTCTCAGTTGGTCGCCGATGTCCGGGCCGCCCACGCCAACACCATTATTGTTGAGGTTCGCCGACGCGGCGATGCGTATTATAATTCCAGCCTGGAGCCAAAATCACCCGATATTGCTTCGGGCTTCGACCCTTTGGCTGACTTGGTGGCCAAGGCGCATGACACCGATCAAGGGCCGCGATTGGAGGTTCACGCCTGGATTGTCTGTTTTCCTGTTTGGGACAGCGATACCGTCCGTCCGTCCCCTGAGCACGTCTATTCGCGGCATCCCGATTGGTTGACCCGCAACGATCAAGGAGACACGTGGAATTACAAAGATTTCACCTTGGATCCCGGCCATCCCGGAGTGCAAAAATTTCTTTACGATATTTCCATGGACATAATTTCCCGCTACGACGTTGACGGTTTCCATTTGGATTACATCCGTTATTGCAACAATACGTTCGGCTACAATCCGAAAGCCGTGGCCCGGTTCAATGCCCTGACCGGGCGCGCCGGGCGCCCGCCGAAACTCGACCGGGAATGGATGCAATTCCGCCGCGACCAGGTCACCGGACTGGTGCGAAAAATCTACCTCAACGCCATCGCCCTGAAACCGCTGATCAAAATTTCCGTGGCCGGCAATTCCTACGCGCCCGGCATCGCCACCCTCGCCCAGTGGCCGCGCGGGTCGGCTTATTTCACCACGCTCCAGGACTGGCGCGCCTGGCTGGAGGAGGGGATGGTGGATCTTGTCCTGCCCATGGATTATTTCCGGGCCGAAAAAAACGCCGATGACTGGAACCGCTGGACAATATTTGACAAAGACAATGCCGGCCAGCGTGGCGTGGTGATCGGCCTCGCCCATTATTTGAACAACCTGACCAACGCCCTCGCCCAAATGCACAGCGCCCGGACGGCCAGCCCGGACGGAAATCACGCTCTCGGCCTGGCGCTTTATTCTTACGGGGAGATGGCGACCAATCATTTTTCGGGCGTTAATTATTTTGACTGCCTGACCAAAACCACCCCGTACGACTCCGACCCCATTTTTGCCCGACCGGTTCCGGTGCCGGATTTACCCTGGAAAATCCATCCGACCACCGGTCATCTCAAGGGCTTCGTCCATGGCGCGAACGGCGAAGGACTGGACGGGGCCAAAGTCACTCTGCGCGGCCCGGTGGCGCGAAACATGACCACCGATGCCACCGGCTTTTACGGCGCGGTGGATTTGCCTCCGGGAAAATATGTGGTGGTGGCGGCTTTTCGCGGGAAAGAATTGCCGCCGCCAGCCGAAGTGACCATCAAAGCAGGAGCCGTCGAAACCAAAAATTTCGGGCATTGAGTATTGCTTGACTGCTTGCCATCACCGCTGGCCCATCGCTGCCAATTGCCGGTAAGCGCTCTCGTTGGTTTTCAGATACGATTCCGGCAGGTAGTAGGAAAATCCCGTGGTCTGCCTGGTCTTAAGATCTGCCGCATAATCCTGCAACGTAACCTTTCGGTTTTCCCCTTCGCCGGTGTAAGTCGCGATCGTCGGATGGACCCGATCCATCGGCCAGTTGGCCGATTGGACATAATAATCCACGCAGAGGCTCGGCTGATAAATCGCGTAAGAATTCCAATACGCCTGCGGCAAGGCATCCCAGCCGCCTGCAATCCACGGCTGCATGTCAAGCGCCACCCGGCCTTCGCTGGAAAGCGCCTTCGGAATGTTTGGGATGCCATGGGCGAGGGCGGCGCGCTTGAAAGCTGTCACATAAACGCCATTTAATACCGGAGCCGGGTCCGTCGGATTGTGACCTTGAAACGAGTCTTCACAATCAGCGATATAAAAATCCCCGTGATACTTGGCCGTCAGACTTGCTGCCAGCAAGGCGTCGGCCTCCACGTTTGGTTTCGCCTGCTCCACTGCCGCCTGCTTGTCGTGTTCGCCCACGCCGCGCGGACAACCCCAAAATCCAACCTTGAAACCCGCCGCCCGCCATTTATCCGCCCAACCCGCTTCGATCGCGGACGCATTATCCGCGTGCACCTTTCCGCCGTTATCAATTTGCAGCGCGATCCACGCTACCCCTGCCAGCTTCAGTCGCGCCGCATAATAACGCGCTGGAAAAGCATCCGCGAAAGCAACGAGTACGCCGGTGCGGTCAAAAACCACGTTGCCAGGAGTGCGCGTCAGATCAGGGGAGGGGGCTGGCTTGCCAAAAATTTGCGCTGCCAAAAAAACCGACATGAATACGACGATGGACTTACGATATAATGATTTAACTAAGGACACCGGCCAATTGTATTCACTTCCCCGCGACTCTTCAATCTTTTCAAAAATCTTTTGGCGCGGCCACCTTTCCTTTCTCCATGATTTTGCCGTTATGATTTTGCCTTCTATCCGTCGTTTTATTTTTCGCGACCTTTCGCGTTTTTCGCGGCCCCCCTTCTTCCTTTCACGGTTGAATGTCTTCCAAAAACCCGCTTTAATCTGCCCAATGCCTAAAGCAAAAATTTCAGTCCGTTCGGTCAAACAACCGACCTCCGTCGTTACCGGCGGCGCGGGCTTCCTCGGCTCCCACCTCGTGGATTACCTGTTGCAGCGAGGCCACAAAGTCGTGGCCATTGACAACTTCGTCACCGGCAGCGTGGATAACATCGCCCATCTCGCCGGCAACAAAAATTTCAAATTCATCGAGCAGGATGTCACCGAATATCTCTTCCTCGATTTCCCGGTCAATTACGTCTGGCACTTCGCCTCGCCCGCCAGTCCGATTGATTATTTAGAGCTTCCCATTCAAACTTTGAAAGTCGGTTCCCTCGGCACCCACAAAGCCCTCGGGCTCGCGCTCAACAAATCCGCCCGCTTTCTCATCGCCTCCACCTCGGAGATTTACGGCGATCCTTTGATCCATCCCCAGCCTGAAACTTATTGGGGCAATGTCAACACCATCGGCCCGCGCGGTTGTTACGACGAATCCAAACGCTTCGCCGAAGCTCTGACCATGGCCTATCATCGCGAGCATAAAGTAGATACCCGCATCGTCCGCATCTTCAACACCTACGGCCCGCGCATGAGATTGAACGATGGCCGCGTCGTCCCCGCCTTCATCAGTCAAGCATTGAAAGGCAAACCCGTCACCGTCTTTGGCAATGGCGAACAGACCCGCAGCTTCTGCTATTGCAGCGACCTGATCGAAGGCATCTATCGCCTGATGATGAGCAGCACCCATGAACCGGTGAACATCGGCAACCCCACCGAAATGACCATGCTGCAATTCGCCCATGAGATCATCCGTGCCACCGGGTCGAAGAGTAAAATCGTTTTCAAACCCTTGCCGCAAGACGATCCGAAGCAGCGCAAACCCGACATCACCCGCGCCAGAAAGCTTTTGCAGTGGGAACCGAAAGTCAAATTGGCCGAAGGAATCACGCAGACCATCGCGTATTTCCGGAAGAAGGTTTAAGGTCATTATTTCCCACGAAAGACGGTATCCGACGCCTGATCATTCGCGTCCTAAGTTTGAACGCCCGGCTTATACCGGGCAGAATTAAATTTCATTCATGTGTTTTGCCCGAAGGTCATGGGTCATATTTGCGTTGTGGATCGTTTTCGCGGGTTCACGCGCCGGGGCGCACCAGGCCAATGATAGTTGGCTGTCGTTTTCGCTGACCAATAATGCCATTGCCGGGCAGTGGGATATTTCAGTGTCGGATCTGGATACAGCATTGGGACTGGATGATAACGATGACGGGACGGTTTCGGAGGAGGAGTTGCAGGCGCATCAAGAGGCGATCATCGGGTTTGTGCTGCCGCATTTGCAGGTCAAGGCGGATGGAGTCCCGCAAAAGATCAAGGTGACGGGGCACCGGTTGCAGTCGCATTTAAACGGGGTGTATGTGGGGTTGACACTGGCGATCGGGGACGTGGAAAACAGTGAACCAGACAAGGAACCTCGGCTCGTTCCATCCGATGGAACGCGGCGCGCACGGAGTGACGCGCCCCACCTTGAGCCGCAGACTTTGGAAGTGGCGTGTGATCTGTTTTATGATCTGAACCCGAAATTTTTGAACCGCGTGTCGGTCGAAGCTGACGGGCAGCAAAGGACGATGAATTTAACGACGGAAGCGCCGAGTCAGTTTTTTGATTTTTCCAAACCGAAGTTGGGGCATCAGTTTTTGGTGTTCGCCCGGGAAGGGGTTTGGCACATCTGGAGCGGGTTCGATCATATTTTGTTTTTGTTGGCGCTGTTGTTGCCATCGGTTTTGCGACGGGAACAAAATGCCTGGCAGCCGGTGGGAGAATTCCGGAAGGCACTCGTGAATGTGCTGAAAGTGGTGACGGCGTTCACCGTGGCGCATTCGATCACGCTTTCGCTGGCGACGCTGGGCGTGGTGCAATTGCCGTCGCGGTTGACGGAATCGGCCATCGCAGCCTCGGTGGTGGTGGCGGCGGCGAATAATGTTTTCCCGATGTTCACGCGGCGCGAGTGGATGGTGGCGTTTGGGTTTGGCTTGGTCCATGGCTTTGGGTTTGCCAGCGGGTTGAGCGACATGGGGATCACGCGGCAAAATCTGGCGGTGACGGTTATGGGTTTTAATCTCGGGGTCGAGGCGGGGCAACTGGCGATTGTCTCGGTCTTTTTGCCGGTGGCGTATGGGTTGCGCGGGTCCTGGATTTACCCGCGGATTGTGCTGGCGGGAGGGTCGAGCGGGATTGTATTGATTGCAGCGGTCTGGCTGGTGGAACGGGCTTTAATTTTAAGTTGATGCCTTTTTAAATTAAAAAATAAAGGCACTGAGATACTGAGATGAAAGATATGAAAATTAAATTAATTCTAATCGTCGGCTTCACGGTTTTGTGGCAAGCGGCGTCGGGTGACGAAGCGAAGGTCAAACCTTATCTGCTCACGCCGAAGACGACTTATGACACGCAGCCGACGATGTGTGAAGCGGCCGATGGGACGGTTTGGACCGGGTATGTAGGGTATCATCATCCGGAGGGCGATGCCGTGATGGTGGTCTCGAAGAAGGACGGAAAATGGTCCGCGCCGGAACAGGTGAATAAAACGCGGACGCAAATTGTCCGTCCGACCTTGGCGAAGTTGAACGGTTCGGTCTGCGCGCTGTGGACGGAGTGCGGCGATAAGTTGGCGCGGATCATGTTTTCGGAACGCAAAAATAGCGGATGGTCGGAGCCGGTGGCGATTTCGGACGCGCACTATGCCGCGCAAAACCAGGAGGTGGCGGTGGATCATCACGGTAAGCTGGCGGCGGTGTGGCAGGAGTTTCACGAGGGACAATATGACATCGTGATGCGGACGTTGGCGGACGGGAAGTGGAGTGATTCGGTCGCGTTGACGAATGATAAATATGACGATTGGGACCCGGCGGTGGTCTATGATTCGAAGGATCAACTGTGGTTCGCGTGGACCAGTTATCGCGAGGGGGACTATGATTTGTTTGTTCGGCGCGCCGATGTGGCCGGGGCGAAGGAAGTCCGGCTTGGCGCGCGTGGTGAATATGATTTGCATCCTTCCATGGCGGCGGACGCGGACGGACGCGTGTGGTTGGTGTGGGATTCGGTCAAGGTGCCGCGGCACGGCGAATCGGGCACCATGACGATCACGGGCGCAAACTTGAAGAAGCGGCCGACCGAGAAATTAAATGACCCGGAAAATCCCAACCAGCAACCGCTTATCGCGCGGGTGCGGATGGCGGTGTTGGATGACGGAAAGTTTTTGACGTTGCCGAACACGCCGAAGTCCCTGCAGCCGCCGGACGATTACAAACTGGCGCACACCGCCGTGCCGAGGATTTCCGTGGATGGAAACGGCACCGTTTGGGTGGCCTATCGCGCCTTGATCAAACAGAAACAACCGCCCGCGACGGAAGAGAAGCCGAATGGAAAAGGAAAAGGGAAGGGGAAGAAGGCGGGAAAAGCGAAAGAAAAAATTCGCGGACCCTATTGGTGGGATGTGTTTGTGCAATCCTATCGCGACGGAAAATGGAGCCTGCCAGAGATGCTGCCATCCAGCGATGGCAACCTGGAGGAAGTGGCGCTCCTGCCCGCCGCCGGTGGTTTGCAGGTGGCCTACGAGATGGAACATCGGCGCCGGCTCTCCGCGCCGTTCTTCGCGAGAAATCCGGAAGCATACAAAGACACGGAACCTGAACCGGAGGATCATCATGGAGACTTCGGCCGCGTGTATGGCTATAACGGGGACATCTATTATGCGCAACTGCCGCGCGCCAACGAGGGCGAAGCGGCGGCGAAAAGCCTGGTCCCGCGCAAGATTATTGACACGGCTACTTATCCGCGGATCTCGCGGGATGAGGCGCATTACCAGACCGAGGTGCATGGCCAAAAATACACGCTGCTCTGGGGCGATCTGCACAAACATTCGAACATCTCACGTTGCAGCACCGGCAACGAGCCGACGCCCGATGATCATTACAAGTATGCCCATGACATCTGCCAATATGACTTTCTGTGCATGAGCGATCACGCGGAGCACACGACCGATTTCAATTGGTGGCGCATCCAGAAATTGGCGGACTTGTATAATGTGCCGGGATTTTTCTCCGTGCTCTACGGTTACGAATGGACGGCGGGCTGGCCGGTCGGGCATCACAACGTGATCTGGGCGGAGCGGCCGGCGCCGATCCTGCGGCATTCGCTGGAAGGAACAAGAACGACCGAGGAATTGTGGGCCACGCTGGACAAGATCGGCAAACCGGCCCTGACCATCCCGCACACCAGCGCCGATCCCGGCATGGGGACGCGGTTCGATAATCACAGCGATAAATACGAGCGCCTGATCGAGATGTTCCAGGCCTGCCGCGGCTCCTACGAATACGACGGCTGCCCGCGCCAGCACGTGAATGCGACGGCCAAAAATTGTTTTGTGCAGGATGGTTTGGACAAGGATTACCACATGGGTTTCATCTGCTCGAGCGATCACGGCTGGGGCACGGCTTACGCGGTGGTTTATGCCACGGAAAATTCGCGGCAGGCGGCCTTCAAAGGGTTGCAGGACCGGCGCTGTTACGCCTCGACCACCTATGGTCTGGTGCTTGACACTCGCATGGGCGAACATTTCATGGGAGAAGAATTTTCCCTGGATAAGCCGGCGGAGATCTCCGTGTACGCCCGGGGCACGGCGCCGATCCGGTCCATTGAGATCTTCAACGATGGCAAAATGGTCCACGCCGAAGGCGACGTGAAAAATCCGATCGATAAAAAAGAAGCGCGCCTCACCTGGACGCCCCCGCTGCCCACATCCGGCAAGACGTCTTATTATTATGTGCGTGTGATCCAGGGGGACGATGAGATCGCCTGGAGCAGCCCGTTTTGGGTGATGCCGGCGGCGGTGGGGAAATAAGAGGAGGATTTTATTTTTCGAGGCCGGATAATAAGTGCTGGATTTGGTTGCGGGGAGCGAAGATCGGGCAGATGCATTCGTTGACGAGATGAGCTTGAGCCAGTTGTAACTTCCGCCAGACTGAATTTTGGAGGTGATTTTGTCATCGAAT
>CAIYOY010000347.1 GCA_903927905.1 uncultured Verrucomicrobiales bacterium
CCCGCCTGCGTGGACGCGCCCCCAAAGGCCAGCGGGTCCATGCCGCCGCGCCCGGCGGCCAGTGGCATACCACCACCATGATTGGCAGCCTGCGCTGGGATGGTTCGACCGCCTGCATGAGTATTGAAGGAGCCACGGATAAGCATCACGATCCACAGGTGGTGCTAGTGACCACCACCCAGGATAATTTTCACCAATTCCTCGAAAATTTATTAAGTGATTGCATTCATCGTAAAATCGCATATTGGAAAAAGAAGAAATCCTCATAGTGCTACCGATTCTGACAATGGTTTTTTTGCCGATTTTTTTTGGTTATAATAGGGAGCAATTTAAGTCCATAAACCTTTTCACCTAATCTGGATGTAGCTAAGTAAAATATAAAAGACGCCAAAAATTGAATGGGTTTTGATGTGCGTTGTAGCATTATGATTCAAATTTAAAACCCGGACAGCATGAGCGGAACGGTTTGAAAAAAAACGACATTTAATTGTGCTTGCAGCGTGGTTTTCCAGCCCGTAGCACGTGCAATGAAAAGCCACGCTTGTTTTCAAAGGGTTCCACTTTGGCTTCGATTTCCAGCACGGGGTAGCGGACGGTGGCGAGGCCGTAGCTTTTGTAGGTCTTCGCAAATAATTCGGTTTCGACGATGCTAGTCCAGTCGGCGATGGACAGGAATTTCATGGGTTCGCCAGTCACTTGATGATGAGTGCGTTGTTCGACGACAAGGCCGCAAGTGGTGACGATCTCGCCGATGAAGTTTTCCAAACGGTTCAAGGGACAATAGGTGTCCCAAGCCACGTCCGGGTATACCCCAAAGTGGAAAATTTGCCATATTCGCACACGCTTCAAGGCAGACTTCAGAAAATTCAGAGCATTATTGGTGGTTTTTTTGGTTTCCAGAAGATGACTCAAAAACACCGCTCTTTTTGAGCAACAACAATCTGGTTTTTAGTGATTGGCCCTTAAACGTTTTGCCAGTTAAACTGAAGAGCCAAAATGAAAATAAATAAACTTGGTAAACGATCAAAAGCCCTTCAATAAATTTGGCGAGAAAGTTTAACGTTAAACTTTTTTTGCCGTTCTATCCAAAAAAATTCAGCTGCCTGCCTGCAAATTCGCCAGAAAGAAAGCGCAATAGGCCAGCGCGGGAGCCTGAGTGACAACTGAGTGACACATTGAAAAGGCCAAAAATGGCTTTTTCACAAAATTGTGATTTTCCCTGTTTCCCCTCGAAAAACCCCGTATTCCCTTGGTTCTGTGTGGATTAAAGTGGTGGTAGGTAATGGATTCGAACCATTGAAGGCGTAAGCCAGCAGATTTACAGTCTGCCCCCGTTGGCCACTTGGGTAACCTACCATCGCCCTTCTAAAAGGGACGGTGATTAAGCCAGACCCCGCCCTCCGGCTCAAGTTCAAAGTTTAACTTTTAAATGTGGCCCCGCAAGGGTCGAAAAACGCCGGCAGAAAGCGTTGGCGGCTTTTGGGCTTTCCTCCTTGCCCGGTGGCGGGTGGCATGTTAGTGTCTTGGCACCTTCTACAATCACGTAAACCGGCAAGCCAAACTCTCCGGGGACATTCGATTTGATAGATGTTGCACAATGTTGGGAAAAAAAATCGGAATCAACAATTTAAAATAATTATGAACAATCTGGTAAAAAAAACTTTCAAGACAATCGTGTTCAGCCTTGGGCTGATCGGCTCTCTCCTCGCCCCAAAAGCGGGCGCGGCTTTGAATTACTGGGACCCGACCGGCACGACCGTCAACGCCACGCCAAGCAGCACATGGGAAGGCAACAAATGGGCGCCGACGGCGACGATGGTGGCTTCACCGGCGGCTTTTCAGGAAGGACTTTTGCGGCCGGGACTGGTGCCACGGGAGCCTATACGGTCACTTTGGGCACGAACCATTTGTTTGCGGGTGTTTTTAATGGCGGGCTGAGCGATTCCACCAGCACAGGGCTGGTCATTACCAACGCGGCCGGCCTGACCAACATCACTATGACCATTTCCAACGGGGTGCAAGGATTCTATACGGCCTCCGGCGGCAATACTTACATCTATGTTCCGATGGGTGGCGTGGGCGGCGTGGAAACGGAAAGCAGCGGGAGTCTTTATCTTTACGCATCAAATTTTTACACCGGCGGAACTCTGCTGGCCGCTGCTGGCGGCTGCAATTTTAACAACGACCATTCTTTCGGCACCGGTCGGATTACTTGGTACGTCGGGACAAATATTCTGGCCACACCGGCTGCAACCGCGCCGCTTACCATCACCAATGCCGTGACAACCACGAATGGCACGCAAATTTTTGCTGGCGTGGCTGCTGCCCCCCTCACCTTTTCCGGCGCCTGGACGCTGCTCGGAGCCGGCACGATCAATGATTTTCAAAATAAAAACGCCGGGACAACAGTGACGATCTCCGGCGCGATCAGCGGCGCGGGTGTTTTCCAAAAAAGCGGCGCGGGAACAGTGATCCTGTCCGGGGCCAACGCTTACACCGGCATGACGCTGGTCACCAACGGTCTTTTGCAACTTGGCTCCAACACCGGCCTTCCCAGCGGAACCGGCAAAGATATTTTGGTCGTCACCAATTCCGCCATCTTCGATCTCAATGGATACAGCGGCAGCGTGGATGGCCTCGCCGGCAGCGGCATTGTCACCAACTCCGTCGGCACCGGCACTCTGACCATCGGCGTGGCCAATACCAACAGCGCTTTTACCGGCCCCATCAAGAACGGCGCCAATCCGCTCAACCTGACCAAGACCGGCACCGGCACCTTCACCATGAGCGGGGTCAATACTTACACCGGCGTCACCACCGTCAATGGCGGGGTTTTGAAATTGGGCGTGGCCAATGCCATCCCGGCCAATTCCGCCGCCGCCATCACCAGCGGCATACTTGACATGAGCGGCCTGGCCGACACCGTCCCTTCCCTCAGCGGCAGCGGCACGATCAGCAATAACACTTCCACCCTGACGGTGAACGGCAACCGCTCCACCACCAGCGCCAGCGCCTACTCGGCCTTCTCCGGCAAAGTCCTCGGGGCCGGCTCCATCATCAAGAACGGCACTCATGCCATGGCCTTGCGCCAGACCAATCTGTATGGCGTTAATTTTTCCTTCAACAACGGCACGCTGTCGGTCGGCGCCCGCCCGGACTGCTATCCGACCAATGCCGCCCTCGCTCTTGCCAGCGCCGAGGTCTTCCAACTCGACGCCAACAACCAGACCCTCAGTTCCTTGACCGGTTCCGGCAAAGTCAACCTCGGCGGCGGCACCCTCACTGTCAAACAGCTTTCCGGCGGCAATTATGCGGGCGTCATTCAAGACTCCGACCTGGCCGGTTCCTCCACCGCTCTCGGGCATGGCTTGCGCGGCTATTATTATGACAACCCGGATTTCAGCGTCCTCACTGCCGTGCGCGATGATGCCACGATCAATTTTGCCGATCTGACCGTGACTAACAATAACCCGCTTTATCCCAACACCAATCAATTTTCCGTTCGTTGGCTCGGCCAGGTCCTCTCCACCGCCGCCGGCTCCTACACCTTCACCACCACGGCGGATGATGGCGTCCGCCTGTGGGTCAACGGCTCATTGCTGGTGGATAATTGGGTCACGCAAAATACCGCCGCCACGAACAGCGGCGCCATCACCCTCGCGGCCAATTCGCGCTACGACATCGTCATGGAATATTTCAACAACACCAATTCCTCATCGGCCAAACTCGCGTGGACACCACCGGGTGATTCAGTCTCGACCATTATTCCCACCGATTATCTCTTCCTCCCCGGTCCCGGCAATCTCGTCATGAACGGCGTCAACTGGACCTTGACCAATGCCAACACTTTCTCCGGCGGCACGACCATCGCCAGCGGCACTCTCGAAGCGCAAAAAGACGGCGCCTTGGGCAAAGGGAATGTCACTTTGAGCGATGGCGCCACCCTGCATCTTGACAGTCCCGATGCCACCTCCACCAACGGCTATATCAGCACATCCGCCGATCTCATCACCAGCGGAGCCACCTCGCAATTGAACCTCGATTACTTCGGCAACATGACCGTCCACGGTTTTTCAACCAATGGCGGCGCGAGTTATCTGCCGCCCGGACTTTACGGCAGCATCGGTTCCGGACAACAATTTGAAGTCAGCCAGATCGTCGCAGGCGGCGTTGGTTACCTGAATGTGACCGGCGTGGCCTCCACCAATGCGCTCACTTCCTCGGCGGCTTCTATCAACTATGGCAGTTCCGTTACTTTGACCTCGACCATCACCGGCTCGGGCGCGACGCCGACCGGCACCGTCACCTTCTACGATGGTGCCAATGCCCTCGGCACGACGGCACTGGACGGCACTGGAACGGCCACTCTGACCGTCAGCGATTTCCAAGCCATCACCTCACATTCGATCACCGCCGTTTACAGCGGTGACGCCACTTACGTGCGCAGCACTTCTTCCGCGTTGACCGAAACCATCGCTCCTTTGACCGTCTCGCCCGGAGCCTTGAGCGTCTCCAACAAAGTCTATGACGCCACCACCAACGCCTCCATCAAACCGACTTACACCACCGCGATCACCGGCGTGTTGGCCGGAGATGTCAATTACGTGCATTTGACAGGAGCCGTCGCCAGCTTTGCCGATAAAACCATCGGCACCGCCAAGACCGTCACCATCACCGGCCTGACCCTGGCTGGCAGTCTCGCGGGAAATTATTCCCTCTCCTCCAGCACCGCGACCGCCTCGGCCAACATCACCGCCAAGGCTTTGACCGTCACCGGCATCATCGCCAGCAACCGCGTCTATAACGCCACCACCAACGCCGACATCAACACCAGCGCCGCCGTTCTCACCGGCGTCATCGCGGGCGACACTGCCACCCTTGACCTCACCAGCGGCGTTGGCTCCTTTGCCACTGCCGCTGTGGCCAACAACAAAATCGTCACCATTCGCGGCCTGACCCTCCTCGGTGCTGATGCCGGCAATTACACCGTCACTTCACCGACCACGACCAACAACATCACCCAGGCCAGCACCGCGAACAGCCTGATCTCCTCTGCCAACCCTTCCACCATCAACGCCAGCATCACCTTTACCGCAACGCCTGCTCCGATCGCCCCCGGCGCAGGTGTTCCGACCGGCAACATCATCTTCCTGACCAACAGCATCGCCTTTAGCACCAACGCCCTCGCCGCCGGTTCCGCCACTTCAACGGCCACCGCCGTCCTGCCCCTTGGCACCAACACCATCACCGCCCAATACGTCGGCGACGCCAACTTCATCGGCAGCACCAACACCTTGTCCCAGATCGTCAATGCCATCGTCCTAGTCCCCACCAACATCTTCATCACCCTGAGTGGCAGCAACGCGGTTTTGACCTGGGGCGGCGGCGGCTCCTTGCAATCCAGCACCGACATCACCACGAACTGGGCCAACGTCCCATCCGCCACCAGCCCCTACACCAACATCGCCACCAACGCGCAGCAATTTTTCCGGTTGAAAAACTAAATCCCAGTCCCAACTGGATATTTCTCCCTCTGCCCTCCATCGGATGGAGGGCAGAGAGCACCGCGAGCGGTGCAACAACCAATCGTACTGACTGCTGGGGTGAGGTGAGGTTTTCCCTTTCCGAATTTCTTGAGAGCGAACTCTTGCTCGGTGCAAATATCCCGGTGGGGCGAGTCGTACCTGCGAGCCGAGTTATTTTCCATAGAGCAAGTTCTCCTCCGCATAAACTTCCCTTTCGGAACGCCGAACTCCGATTCGGCGTAAATCTTTCCCCGTGTGCGCCCCAGTCGAAAAGCGTTGTTTAGGTTTTTTTACCCGTTTTATTCCCGTCTATCAATGTCGTGAGAAGCGTCTTTGTTTCAGCCATCAATGAGAGGAATGATTGTTCAAATTTTTCTCTGGCGATAATCGCCGCTCGGGTCGCATCAACGATTTCTTTCACCTCATCCCATTTTGGGGGGATGGGTAAGAGAATAGTTGAGATATGTTTTGCTTCGAGATGCTGCTGCACCGAACCATATTCGTTTTTCAACATCTGGTTGTAGCCAGCGAAGGACTGGAGGTAGGCGTAGGCGTAAAATCTGATCGTCTCATTTTTTAACTGAGCAAGCATCGGATGCAAGGCCGGAAGTTATGCTCTCGCGTGGAGCAACCTCCGTGCTTAAAAATTATTTCGCGTCCTTTCGCGTTTTTGGCGGGTAAAACTCCGTTACAACATGTTCCCAATCCCATCCGCGTCCATCTGATTAATCCGTGGTTAAAAATTCCTTCCGATAATTCGCAAAATTCGCGGACCGCCCGCAACTTTCCCCTTAAAGCACAATCATTCATCCCGGGGATCAAACCCTTTGATACGGCGGCGGGGCGGTTCGGGCGGCGGATTGAGCAGCGGTTGGAGTTTGGACCAGACCGCTCGCAGGCCGGAGTCATGTTCCAGCAACGTCTTGTCAATTTCCGCCAGCCGCTTAAGAATCGCCACATTGGCCGCCAGATGTTCGCGCATCTGCATGAAAGCCCGCACGACAAACACACTCATGGCCACGGCTTCCGGGCTGTTTAACACCATCGCCGCCATGATCGCGCCGTGTTCGGTGAAAGCGAAAGGCGGATATTTTGCGTGTTGTCCCGATTTTAAGATCACAATTTGTGATCTTAGAGACGCTCGCCCATCTCCGGACACCATGCCAGTTTCTTTCAGCGCCGAGAATTCGGCCGCAGCAAGCTGGAAAATAAAATCTTCCGGAAATCGTCCGGCATTACGTTTGACCGCTTGATTGAGAACGCGTGTTTCCACTCCATACAGATCAGCCAGATCAGGTGCCAAAATTACCCGCTGCCCGCGCAACGTGAGAATAAGCGATTCAATTGATTTTTTCGGTTTCATGGATCAGGTCACAGATGAAACAGTTCAAGGTCACAAATTGTGACCGTGAACCTGGGCTTGTCAACTTCGGAAACTGGTCGGTAATGCCCTAATTTGAAATCAGAATCAAAAAATGCCGGGTGAGGGCACCCGGC
>CAIYOY010000348.1 GCA_903927905.1 uncultured Verrucomicrobiales bacterium
GAAAACGTCATCATGGGTCACATCATCCCGGCCGGCACGGGTTACAACATGCACCGCCGCGCCGATCTGCGCCCGCTGGTCGAACCGATCCCGGTGGAAGAACCGTCCCCGTTGACTGATCCACAGCCGATGGCTGGATAACGGAGCGCCGAGCATTGCCCGGCACGAATAAAAATATCGCACGAAGGCGGACAAGAAATTGTCCGCCTTCTTTTTTCATCTTTGCTTAGACCATCCTTTTCCATACGATGCGGCTTATCAAATGAACACGGCCCTGTTATACCCTGATTATCCTGCTTTCCTTGCAGCATTGAAGGAGCTCATTCTCAAGGCCCGCACTTCCGCCGCTCGTGCGGTGAACAGCGAGTTGGTCCTGCTCTATTGGGATATCGGGCGCGGCATTGTGGAAAAGCAGCGAACGGCAGGGTGGGGAGATGCGGTTGTAGAACGTTTGGCTACGGACCTGCGGTCTGAGTTTCCAGATATGCGCGGATTCTCCGTCTCAAACATTTGGAGAATGCGACAATTTTATGAATTTTACGCAACTGACGAATTTCTCGCGCAAGCTGCGCGAGAATTAGAAAGCTCATCCAAGCAGAAGCAGCCAGGTATAATACTCGCGCAGGTTGCGCGAGTATTACTGGCTGCTATACCGTGGTGGCATCATGTAGAACTGCTGGCGAAGGTTAAAGACCCTGCAGCCAGTCTCTATTACCTCCAAGCCACCGCGCGGTTTGGCTGGAGCCGCAGCGTCTTGCTTAATCAAATCAAAGCCGGTGCCTACGAACGGGCAGTAAAGGAAAAGAAAACGCACAACTTCGCCCTCGCCCTGCCAGAGCATCTGGCCGAGCAGGCCGACGAAATGCTCAAGAGCCGTTACAATCTTGAATTCCTCGGCCTTAACCGCGCGATGAAAGAGCGCGAATTGGAAGACCGGCTCACCGCCCGTTTGCAGCAATTCATTCTGGAACTCGGCTATGGCTTCTGTTTTGTGGGTCGCCAATATCGGCTGGCGCTGGGGCAGAAGGAATACTATGTGGATTTGCTCTTCTACCATCGCTTCCTGAAAGCGCTGGTCGCGTTCGACCTGAAGCTCGGTTCGTTTGAACCCGAACATGCCGGTAAAATGGATTTCTATCTGAATCTTCTCAATGAAAAGGAGCGCGCTCCTGATGATAAGCCTTCCATCGGAATCATCCTTTGTGCAGAGAAGGACGATGTGGAAGTTGAATTCGCGCTCAAAACAAAAAACAATCCCATCGGCGTCGCGGAATACCAACTCCAGCCGAAATTGCCGGCCCAATTCAAAGGCCAGTTGCCAACAGCGAAACAACTGGCTGATGTCGTGCGCAAGGTGAAGGAAGAAAAATGAAGCGTTTTTGATTGCTTGACAATCACAATATATCTGATAGAAATCGGCCTGGAAATGCCGGGTTAGGACGGCGGGAGAGCCGTAGGGTGGGATCCGGCAAAGGGGCCGCAACCGGAAGCGTTGCGGAGGGGAAAATGGAACCGGGCGAGCCAGGGACGGCTCGGAGGAAACAAGGCGCGGGCCGATTCGATCGGTGAGCGGGCAGGGGGACTGATCAGGGGAATCGGTCCGCGCGGGTTTCTAAAACGTGGCCGTGTTTGTGAGAACACGGCTGATCTCACTTCATGAAAGGCGCGTTGCGAAAGGCATCGAAACCTCGCACGGTCAAATCCTCCAACTCCGCCAGGAGCGCGGGATCGGCCGAGGTGAAATTGAAACACGACTTGCCTTGCATCCGCGCCTTCAACTCATTCGACACGCCTTTCAACAAGTCAGGGCGCGCATAGACTCCCATGTGATGAAAGCTGACGTAAGACTTCTCCACGGCGACCCACGCGATTGGGAATGGTTTCTTGTGCTTCGGATGCGTGCCTCCTTCCAAACGAAAACAATTCGCGGAGTCTTCCGTGACGGTGAGCTTGCCGGTGTGACGCTTGAGGATTTCTCGGAGCGCGTTAAAAACTTCCTGGAAATTGGCGGGCATAAGGTTTTGGAAATTTTGCTGAAGGAATTCGAGCGTGCCGTCAGGCATCCGCCTTTAGTCCAAGAGTTTCGCCCGTTGGGGTTTCGTTTTTATTGGCCGATGGCGTGTCGGGATAGGCCAGCCGCATAAGAAGCGGCGCACCGCGCAAGAGCCAATAGGCGACCAACAACGGCCAACCGATCATGATGATGGCCATGAGCAGATTGCGGAAGCCGCCGGAGAGCATCATCGGGAGGATGGACAGACCGTGATAAAGAAAAACCAATCCGAGAATGCGGATCGCCAGGCTGAAAATATCTTTTGGTTTCATGGTGCGTATCAGTTTGTGATGTGGTGACGCTTGACCAACAGTAAATCTGATTCTTCCCGTGAGTCAAGCGGGCATGGCCGATTGGGTGCGATTAAAAGTGATGGTCAATTCTGAGCGGAGTGCGACCGTCCCGGTCGCAGAAGCGTGGCGTGAACGACGCGGGTGGAATGATTAAGCTTTTTTTGCAGATCACGTTTCTGCGACCGGGACGGTCGCACTCCGGTGCCATCACGTTAATCGCACCCTAAATAGTGAGAACCGATACCGACGCAACGGCTTGGTTTGCTTTGCGGCCCTCTGCGCTCTCCGCGTCTCTGCGTTAATTTCGGTTCGATGGAAACGCAGAGACGCAGAGGGCGCAAAGATTCGCAGAGAACAAGTCCTATGCAGATGTCATCCTCATTTCCCCTTGGATTCCCATAGCTCGATGCGATTGCCTTCCGGGTCCGTGATCCAGGCGAAGCGTCCGTAAGCGTAATCCTCCGGCTTCTCGATCTTCACGCCACTCTGGCGAAGTTGTTCCAGC
>CAIYOY010000349.1 GCA_903927905.1 uncultured Verrucomicrobiales bacterium
TGAGGGCGTAAAAAATGGCGAAGCTTTTGGAGTGCGGCCAGTCCTCTGCCGCTTTTTCCTGCGCAGACAGTTAAATGGAATCATTTCCTCACACACTTGATTACACCCTTTTGCCTTGTAACCGGATGTTGGCGCTTGGATTTTATCCGGGCCGGTCTATCCTTGGCCCATGAGCGGCAGTGACCTCAAAGCTTGGATTGCCGAGCTGGCCAGCGACGATGAAAAACTCGCAGGCAGCGCGCGTCGGCGTCTGGTGGCAAAGGGCGGCGAGGCGGTCGGGGCGTTGCTGGAGGTTTTGGCTCAGCCACTCAATATCGGCCAATATCGCGCGGCCTTGCGCACGCTCGGGGACATCATGGCGTCGGGCGATTCACCGTTTGATGGGAAAAATTTGTTTCCCCATAAAACACCCCGGCTCGCGAGTACGACTCGCCCCACCGTTTCACCAAATAATCCCACTACCCAATCTTCCGTGCGTCAGTTGCTCCTGACTCATCTGCGCAATCACGACGGGGCGGAACGGCGCAGCTTGATCAATTGCCTGGGTCAACTGGGCCTTGATCCAGCGACGGAATCGGCCCTGCTTGCGCTGTGGAAACAGGAAAAGCGCGATGATCAATTGCGCGTTCTCGCGGCCGCTCTTGGAAAAACCGGTGGCCAGCAAAGTTTGTCCGCGTTGGAAACTTGCGTCAGCGCCGCGCCGCTGGTCTTGCGCGAAATCGCCAAAGCCCGCGCCGCCATCAGTTCTCGCCAGGGAGGAGAGAGCAGCCTGCTCGCGGATAAAATTGTGTCGGGAGTTTTGGTGCGGCTGCGTTGTCGCAGCGGTCTGGGCGGTTTGTTGCTCGAACATCTGCCCGAGACGCTTCGTCGCGCCCGCGAAACTGCCCCCGGTCAGATCGAGGCCGAGCTTCACGGCAATTTGAACAGCCTGTTGAGTTGCCGTCTCTGGAGCGAAGCTGTTTTTCTGGTCAAAAAACCGATCGAGACCGCCTTGCCCGGCGAGGCCGGAGCTTTGCTGAGAAATTTGACCAGCGGACCGGTGACCTGGCGATTGCATCTGCCCAACGCTTCGCGCGGTGAATTGCTTGACACAGTTCGCGCCGCACAAATCGCCGCGCCCGATCTGACCAACAGCCCCGCTGGCGCGCTTTGGGAAATGCGACCGCTCGCCAATGAAGTGGAAATTCTGCCGCGCCATTGGCCGGACACGCGATTCAGCTATCTGCGCGAAACCATTCCCGCCATGACACACGCTCCGTTGGCCGCCGCGTTGGCCGCGCTGAGCAAACCCAGCGCGGAAGATGTGGTTTGGGACCCGTTTTGCGGAGCCGGGACGGAATTGGCCGAACGCGCCCAGGCCGGCCCGTATGCGCGGCTCATCGGCAGCGATTACGATCCCACGGCCATGAATGCTGCGCGACAAAATGTGTCAACCATCGCGAATCTGTCCCTGCACGTCGGCGATGCGTTTGAGTTGAAATTTCAAGGGGTGAATGTGCTTTTGACCAACCCGCCCTACGGCCGCAAAGTGCAGGGGGAAAACAACGCGATGCTCTTGCGTCGTCTATTGGAAACGGCCTCCCGCAACATACCGCGTGGGCGCATCGTGATGTGCAGTCCGATGCCCCGGGAAACGTGGGTTTGGGCCATCGAACTGGGCTGGAAAGCGATCACCCGCCATGTGGTCGGCACCGATGGACATTTGCTCGAAGCGCAAGTTTTTGCCCGCGAGTAAACCGCCTCGCCCGCGTGCCATTTCGCCGAGTATATTCTTTACATTTCTGTTTTTTTGGTTATGCTCCGAGCTACTAAAAAAGCCCATGTCTGCATCTCATAATTCAATTGTAAGAATCTGCTCGATTCTGTTTTTCATTGTCGCTTTAGCCGAAAATGCCTTGTCCAAGCCGGAACGATCGTTGGCAAACTTTGATCGTCGCGAAACGATGGCTGCCACCAACCAACCGCCGGTGGATGCAATCAAAGAAAAAGCAGCGGACCAGCTCCGTTTGCGGGTCAAGGGATTGCATATCAGCCGGCATCAGATTTTTGGATCCCCCAGCTATGTCGCTTCGCCCATGGGATTTCTGACCGGTTCCAACGGCGTGGGAAAAGCGGTTTCAACCGCCACCGGGAAAATTTATTTAGCAAATGAACCTCATCGCGGGGTGAAAACATTTTTAACGGAACACCAGGCGTTATTTGGCTTTGGGCCGGAAGCCTTGACGGCGGCCAAGATCAACAAGGATTACGTCAGCACACCGGGAAATTTCCGCACGGTCGTCTGGCAGCAGCATGTGGATGACATTCCGGTCTTCGAGGCCATTTTCAAAGCGCACCTCGCAAAAAACGGCGAGTTGATCAATGTAGACAGCCAATTTGTCCCCGATTTGCAAGGTGCCCTGGGCAAAATCGCCAATCGTCCGTCCCTCCAAACCAATCCGCCGATTTCGGCTCATCGCGCGATTGTGCTCGCCGCTGGAAATATTGGCGATGTTCTCACCACCAATCAAATCACCGAGCAGGATACGCCGCAGGGCAGTGAAAAATTCCAGCACTTCCGCGGCTTTCCCATATTGAACAACACCAGTGCCCGTTTAACCTGGCTGCCAGTAGATGCCGGGAATCTGCGTTTATGCTGGGACGTCAGCCTGGAAAGCCGTTCGCGCCATGAGTTGTATAGGGTGTTGGTGGATGCGGTTACGGGCGAAATCTGGCTGCGGCAGTGCCTCACCGAATATCTTTCCAACATTTCACTAAACGTCTGGACCGGTGAAAGTCCCTCGCCCTTGTCGCCGGCGTTAAGTTCGGTGTCGTCCTTCCAGCCGGCCCTGGTGTCTCGCACACTGGTGACTCTTCCCGCGTTGGACACCACGGCGTCACCCTTGGGCTGGATCAATGACGGAGACAACACCACCATGGGAAACAACGTGGATGCTCATTTGGATTGGGACAACGACAACATCGCCGATCCCGGTTCACGCCCGGTGGGTTCGCCGTTTCGGGTGTTTAATTTTCCAATGGATCTGACCACGCAACAGCCCCGGCAGTATTCCAACGCCGTGGTGGTCTCGCTCTTCTACTGGAATAACTGGGCGCATGACAAATATTATGAAATGGGTTTCACGGAGGCGGCCGGTAATTTTCAGAACGAACGCTTCGGTCGCGGCGGCTATCCCGGCACCGCCGTCCAAGCCGACGGCCAGGACAGCTACTCCTCAACCAATTTTAACAACGCCAACTTTAACACGCCGGCGGATGGCAGTCCGCCGCGGATGCAGATGTATATTTTCACCGGTCCCAATCCCAATCGTGATGGCGATTTGGACGCGGGCGTCATGCTGCACGAATACACCCACGGGGTGAGTTCGAGATTGGTCGGAGGAGGCACTGGCATCACTGCCTTGCAGACCAGGGGCATGGGCGAAGGGTGGAGCGACTTCTGCGCACTTTCCCTGTTAAGCGATCCCGCCAACGATCCCAATGCCAACTATAATGTCGGCGCTTATGTGGGTTACGGCGAAGGTGCCTCGACCAACAGCGCGGGATTGACCAACAATTATTATTTCGGTCTCCGCCGCTATCCTTACAGCGTCAACACGAATATCAATCCGCTGACGTTCAAGGACATTGACACCAACCAAATCAGCGCCCATGCCGGAGTGCCGTTCAATCCGACGGCCAGTTCCAATCCCACCAACGCCGATGAAGTGCATTACCAGGGCGAAGTCTGGTGCAACACCCTGTGGGAAGCGCGTGCGCGGCTCTGTCAAAAATACGGCAATTCCATCGGCAACCAAACCATGTTGCAACTGGTCCTTGACGGCATGAAGCTGGTCAACGTGAACCCAAATTTTATTGACGCGCGCAACGCCATTTTGCAGGCTGACTTGAATCTTACCGGTGGCGCGAATCTAACCGATTTGTGGGCGGCTTTTGCAAAAAGAGGCATGGGGATTGGCGCGGGCGCTCCACAAAGCACGACCACCACCGGCGTCATCGAGAAGTTTGCTGTTCCATCGCAGTCATCACAGCCGGTGGTCACAGTGAACAGTCCAACGGAAGAAGGTTTCTACAGCACCGCGCCCACCGTCAGCGGCACGTCCGATATTATTTCGGGCCAGATTGGGGTTCAATTGTACCGTTTCAGCGATGGCTTGTTCTACAATCCGACCAACGGCACGTGGGGCACGATCCAGGCGACCATGGTGGTGAACGGTCTGGCGAACTGGAACCTGCCCCTGCCTCCGCTCGCCGATGGGGTGTATGAATTGCTGGTCAATGGGGAGGACGGAATCTCCTTGTCCAGCACGATATACCGCGACTTCAACATTGACACCTCCACGCCGGTCTTGTCCATCAGCAACCCGTCAGAGGGCGCATCATTTGCTTTGCCGCCGACAGTGATCGGGGGCGTCAAAGATAATTATTTCGTGCAGCAAATCCGGGTGGTGCTCGAGCGCGGCGCCGACGGCGCATGGTATAACTTCGCCAGCAACACGTGGGGCACTTCGGTGTTTGATTTTAATCGCAACGTCGAACTCGCGACGGTGACCGGGACTAATTGGACCGCATCGCTCCCAACCTTGGCCGATGGCACCTATGATGTCCAGGTTCAGGCGGTGGATCACGCCACGAATACCACAAGTTGGAGCGTCCGCCATTTTGTGATGGATTCAATTCCGCCCACCGTGGCCTTCAGTCCGTTGACCAACGCGGCCACTGTCTTTGACTTTTCCCAACTCGGCGGCCAAGTCAGCGAGACCGGCACGGTCACTTTCCGAATCAACGAGTTCGACGTCGAGGGAAACACCAATCGTTATTGGAACAGCGCGGCGTGGATCACCAATGGCAACGACCCCAGCGTCTGGCTCACTGCCAATCTCTCGGGATTGAACTGGACACCGGCCCAAGGCACCTTGCCTGGCCGCGCCTACACCCGATACGGTCCGTATTTTGTCCGCGCCATCGCCAGCGATGCCGCCGGGAACAAGGGCACCAACGAAATCCTTCTGACCAGATCCACGGCCGATACCACGCCGCCCGTGTTGTCCTTCAATGTCCCGTTTGAGGGCCAAATCTTTACCAATAATTATCTGCCGACTTTCGGCGGCAATTCATCCGATCCGGAGTCGGGCCTGGCGGCGGTGGACTTGTATCTCTATCGCCAGGTGGCGCCCTCGACGTATCTGTACTGGAACGGCACCGCCTGGGTTTCTTACTCGACCAACCTCGCCACGGCTTACAATAACAGCATTTGGTCCGCGCCGAGCGGTTACAGTTTCCCCAGCGGGGCGAACTTGCCCAACGGCGCTTATTCTGTCCAGGTCAGCGCGCGCAACAACGAAGCGCCGACGGCGACCACCAGCCTCAGTGTCAACTTTACGGTGGATTACCATCCCGTCTATGTCTGGACCGCCGGGAGTTTCACCGATCAGTATCCCGACAATAACGACAATCTGTGGGACAACCCGGCCAATTGGGATGTGCTCAGTGTGCCGCCGACCAATGCCCTCGTCATCATTAACGGCGGCACACCGGACGCTACCCATATCGTGGACACCAATCTTTACGGTTTAAATCTTTCCGGCGGCAATCTGAGCATCTCCAACTTGAACGTCAAAAGGTTTAATTTTTCCGGCGGCCAAATCAGCAGCAGCGGCGCGCTTACCATACCCGTGGATGGAACCATGACCAACAGCGGTTCAGGGGACAAGACGTTGGGTTATGGGGTGATCATCAACAACTTCGGTGCTGCCACTTGGACCGGATCAGGCAACATTGATTTCCAAGCGGGCAGCGTTATCAACAACGTCGGCACCTTCAACGCCCAAAATGACGCCTTATTCTACTTCAGCACCGGCGGTTCTCCGACGCCGGTCTTTAACAACCTCGGCACCTTCCGCAAAACCATCGCCACCAATGCGACCGTCATCCGCGTGGACAATGGCGGTGTCGTCTTTAATAATTTCGGTCTGGTGGATATCCAAACCGGTGTCCTCAGTTCCCAGGCGCAATTCAATTTCAACACCGGCGGCAGCTTCTCCGGGGCTGGTGTGACCAGCATTGATGGTAACATCGGCACCATGTATGCCACTAATACGATTCTCAACGGCGGCACCGTTGCCCTCGCTGCCGGTCAACTCAACGGCACTGGCGCCTTCACCGGCCCGGGCAATTTTAATTGGACCGGCGGCACCATCAACGGAACGGTGGGCACCGTCGCCGCTGGCAACATGCTTATCTCCGGCAACGGCGACAAGTTCCTCGGTGGCACCCTGAATAACGCCGGCCATGCGGTCTGGACCGGTTCCGGCAACGTTAATATCCATGCCTCCGCCATCTGCAACAACAGCGGCACCTTTATCGCGCAAAACGACGCCTGGTTCTATTTTGACACCGGCGGCTCACCTGCCCCGGCTTTCAACAATAGTGGGACGTTCATCAAAAATACCGGCACCAACACCACTGCGTTTCGAGTGGATAATGGCGGAGTAAATTTTAACAACAGCGGCACGGTCAACATCCAAAGCGGCACCCTGGCCCTGGCTGGCGGAGGCACACATACCAATGCCAGTTTCAACCCGTCAGCCGGAGCCTTGATTACTCTCCCCGGCGGCGCGCATAACTTCAACGGCGGCTTGACCTTCACCGGTCTGGGCGTGACCCGGCTGAACGGCGCGCTGGTTGTTTTGGGTGGAGGAACAA